>NZ_AZFI01000020.1 GCF_001435755.1 Ligilactobacillus acidipiscis DSM 15836
GAACTATCTCCTACCCGATTCTTATTTTATAATGGGCAAGATCAGGTTTAATAAAAACGCTAACATTAATGTGGCTTTAAGTACACCATATTCAAATGTTTGAACTATAATCTAGGATGAGAGATTGGATTGAATTTCATTATCAGTAAATGCGACAAACGATCTTAATTTCACCATTTATCAGTTTTTGAATTTGAATGGAGGCGTGCTAAGATGCGGAAGGTCAAAAGCACTGAAATTGAAGATGTAGCTAAATTAGCGCAGGATAAAGTTTATCAAGAACTGGGGACTAATAGTGCTGGTCTGAATGACAGCGAAGTTGCTCAAAGGCAGAAGCAGTATGGAAAAAATGTTTTGGCAAAAAAGAAGGGCACTCCTTTAATACTCACCTTTTTGCAAAACTTTACCAGTTTAATGGCACTATTATTGTGGGTCGCTGGTGGGATCTCCTTTATCGCGCAACTCACAGAATTAGGGATCGCCATTTGGGCGGTCAATGTGATCAATGGGCTTTTTAGTTTTTGGCAGGAATATCAGGCTAGCAAAGCGACTGCAGCCTTAAATGACATGCTGGCAGAATCGAGTCAGGTCATTCGCAATAAAACTGCCCAAAAGGTGCCTGCTGCTCAATTAGTACCGGGCGATATCGTTAAACTGGCTGAAGGAGACAGCGTACCGGCTGACATTCGGTTGTTAGACGCACATGATTTGCGTTTGGACCAGTCAACATTGACTGGTGAAGTTGATCTGGTCAGCAAAAATGCAGAGCCGGACACCCAAAAGGACAGCTCACATGCGGCAATCACTAACTTTGTTTATTCCGGAACTTCAGTGATGAAGGGTAACGCGACTGGGGTAGTCGTCAAGATAGGCATGCAGACTGATTTTGGACGGATCGCGTCTTTGACCCAAAACGTTAAAGATGAATTAAGTCCGTTGCAAAAAGAGCTGAATACGTTGACCAAACAAATCTCTTTATTGGCGATATTTGTCGGGTTGCTCTTCTTTGTCGCAGCAGTCTTTTTCGTCAAATATCCACTGGTCAAATCGTTTATTTTTGCGCTGGCGATGATCGTAGCTTTTATTCCAGAAGGACTTTTGCCGACTGTGACGTTATCTTTAGCAGGAGCAGTATCTAGGATGGCACGAAAAAACGCCTTAGTTAAAAAGCTATCTAGTGTTGAAACCTTAGGCTCGGCATCGGTAATTTGTTCCGATAAGACAGGGACTTTAACACAAAATCAAATGACAGTTATTCACCTGTGGACTCTTTTAAATTCATATCATGTGAGTGGACAAGGATATGCTCCGCATGGAGGGATCTATGATGGGCCAAAGAAAATAACTGCCACGAAAGATCAAGAATTAAAAGAACTCTTAGCCGGTGGTTTGTTAGCTGATAACGCTCAGATCCAACCGCCAGACAAAAAACATCGCGATTATGTTTGTATCGGCGATCCGACTGAAGGATGTTTAGAAGTTGTTGCGCAAAAGGGAGGGCTTGATCCGCAAGGAGAACGCAAGTCAGACCCGCGCCAAAAGGAATTTGCGTTTGATTTTCAACGTAAAATGATGACGGTCGTGATCGCTAAAAGCAATGCGCATTTTTTCGACAGCTTTACGAAAGGTGCCCCAGACAGCGTCTTGCAAAAATGTACGACTTATTTCAACAATGGAGCAACAGAGCCATTGACCAAACAAAAAATCAACGAGATCCAAGAAGCCAATGACGGTTATGCTAAGCAGGGGCTGCGTGTTTTAGCCGTGGCGGGCAAAGTTTTAGATCCGCAAGCAGTCAAAGATCCTGAAAGCCTCGATCAGCAAGAAGTTGAAAGCAAATTGACTTTCCTAGGCTTAACTGCAATGTATGATCCGCCGCGTAAACAAGCGCTGACTGCTGCTAAAGAATGCCGCCGTGCTCACATCAAGGTGATCATGATCACTGGTGATAATGGTTTGACTGCTCAAAAGATTGCACGTAAAATTGGGATCGTTGATAGTAATAAACCGGTCAAAGTAGTCACGGGTCAAGAACTCGACCAGATGGATGACGATAGTTTACGGCAAGATTTAAAACAAGAAATTGTTTTTGCACGAATGGCTCCAGAACAAAAATATCGGGTCATTTCCTTGTTACAAGAAGAAGGACACATTGTTGCGGTGACTGGCGATGGTGTCAATGACGCTCCTGCTTTGAAAAAAGCAGATATCGGAGTCGCTATGGGTAAGACGGGGACGGAAGTTGCTAAAGAAGCGGCCGACATGGTTTTGAGTGATGATAACTTTGCCTCGATCGTAGCTGCGGTTAAAGAAGGACGCGGAGTTTACAGCAACATTCGAAAGTTTTTATTGTATATCTTAAATTCCAACTTGCCGGAATCAATCCCCTCAGCACTTTTCCTGTTCAGCGGCGGCAAAATTCCTCTTGCATTAACGGTTATGGAAATTTTAGCGATCGACCTAGGAACCGACATGGTCCCAGCGCTTGGCTTAGGCTGACAGGCAGCAGAAAAAGAAGTCATGGACCGGCCGCCGCGTGCACCACAGGAGCACTTAATCAATAAGAAGGTTTTGTTAAAGGCGTTCATATGGTATGGCGCATCGGCTTCATTGCTGGCAATTTGCGGTTATTTCTTGAATAATGCGTTAAACGGGCATTATTATCCGGCACTCGCTTCATCTGGTTTTGACTATCGGCAAGCAACAACGGTCACCTTAGGAGCCGTGATCTTCTGCCAAATGGCGACTGTATTGAACTGTCGCTTTGAAACTGAGACATTGTTTACTCACAAGAACTTCTTTTCTAATTCCTTAGTTTATACAGGTATCGTTTTAGAAGGAATATTGTTGCTGTGTATGTGTTACGTTCCGTTTTTACAAGACATTTTCGGGACGGCGCCGCTGGATCTAGCTTCATGGCTCTTCCTATTTTGTTTACCAGTGCCTTTAGTATTACTGGATGAAGCCAGAAAATATTTACTGCGTAAGAATCAAGCCACAAGCTAAATTTTGCCAGATGTATGTTTACCTAGTTTAGGTAAGCAGCATACATCTAGCAATTTTAGGCCTATGACGGATAAATGAATGCTTGTTTTCGGCGGCATATTCATTTGGCAATGGCAAGTTCTTAGTTAGGAAGAAATCAGTTATGCTATACTTTTAGTAAAAATAAGTATGGTTATTTTTAAGAAGGATCCTAGTCTATGAAAAATATATTTAATACAGTAAAAAACTCTATTTCACGCCGGATGGGTTTGATCAAGGGCGTCTTCATCTTTTCTGTGCTGTTATTTGTGATCCATGAAGTTGGTAGGATCGCAAAAGATGTGAATGTGTCTAAAATCAGTCAGGGACTATCTTCGCAAAGCTGGTGGCAGGTGTTATTAATGCTGCTCTTGGGCTTTGCGGCTGTGACCCCTATGTTAAATTACGATTTCATGGTCACCAAGTTTTTGCCCGATAAATATCCAGTTTTGTATGTTTTAAAGACAAGTTGGATCACGAATACCTTTACGAATATCGGCGGTTTTGGCGGCGTTTTGGGTGCCAGCTTGCGTGCACTTTTTTATAACAAAAAAGATTCGCAGAAAAAAATCGTTGGTGCTATTGCTAAAGTGGCCCTGTTTCTGGTCTCGGGGCTTTCGCTTTTTTGTATTATTTCCTTAGTGATCGTCTTTAGCTTGAAAGACCGAGCTGTTAGTCATTATTTGATCTGGCTGGTCGGCGGCAGTTTATATTTTCCGTTGGTTTTATTATTAACACGTTTTAACGACAAGGGGATCCTAAAAGGTCTGACTTTGGCTAATGCATCGCGGTTGATCACTGGCTCTTTTTTTGAGTGGTTTGGCTGTGTTAGTTTCTTTATTTTTATCGGGACTATGCTCCACGCCAGCCCGCAGGACTTTTGGAGCATCATACCTTTATTTGTGATCGCCTCTGTGATCGGTGAAGTTTCGCTAGTTCCTGGCGGATTAGGATCTTTTGATGTCTTTATGATCATGGAATTGGCTTTGGTTGGCGTAGATAAAAATATTGCAGTCGTGTGGGTCTTATTGTACCGTTTGTTTTATTATATTTTTCCATTTGCTTTGGGTGTTTTCTTCTTTATCCATGATATGGGCAAACGGTTCAATGCATATTTGCAGGGACTGCCTAAAAATATTTTGCAGAGGCTGGCACAGTTTTTGCTAACCGGCTTTTTATTCTTCTCAGGGGTCTTGATGCTGATCAATTCCACTACGCCTAATTTTGCGATGACTAATAAGTATTTCCTAGATGTTTACCCATATACTTTTTACTTTTTAAATCAGCTGATCAGTATCGTGATGGCTTTTATTTTGATTGGGGTTGGTATTGGAACGGCCGCCCGTGTGAAAAAGGCATTTAGTTTAACGATCATTGCTTTAACGATTGCAATCTTAAATACACTACGCTGGTTGGTTTTTTATGGTGAGTTTTCTTGGAAGATGTTTGTTTTCTTGGCGCTGATCATGCTGGTGGCATGGTTTTCTCGCGGTGCGTATTATCGTGAGAGGATGGCGCCGTCTTGGGGTGCGATCTCATGGACTCTGTTTACTTATTTAGGCACGTTTATTGTATATACGGTCGTTGGCGTGTTGAATCAAAAGATGTTGCACCTGCACCATAAGTTTATTGTACCCAACGCCTTATTTTTCCCATCACAAAAAATTTGGCTGATGGGCTTTGTTGGTTTGATTCTAGCAGCTTTAGTCTTGATCGGTTTATTACATTACTTTTTTTACACGACAAATCCGCGCTTAAATATTTCAGTTGATAGTGAGCGGGTCAGGCGGGTCATTGATGAATATGGCGGTAATGAAATTTCTCACCTGGCATATTTATTTGATAAGCAAATGTATTGCTACCAAGTTGACGGTAAAGACCAAGTGATCTTTCTGTATAAAAAAACTGCTGACAAACTAGTGATCTTAGGCGAACCCTTTGGTAATATGGATCACTTGGATGATGCACTGACCAAGTTTATGAATGATGCGGATCTGGATGATTACTCCCTGGTTTTTTATGAAACTGCCGAATCTTTGATCATCAAATTGCATGAAAGAGGTTTTGATTTCTTTAAAAATGGTGAGGAAGGCTATGTTGATTTAAAAAACTTTACGCTGGCTGGTAAAAAATTACGGTCAGAGCGGGCCTTAGTCAATAAATTTAAGCGGCAAGGATATCAATTTGAACTATGCCAGCCGCCGTTTGACAAACAGTTCATGGCTGAATTGAAAAATATTTCGGATGAATGGTTGGGGCATGAAATTGAAAAGGGCTTTTCACTAGGATTTTTTGATGAGTTTTATTTACAACAAGCCTCAATAGCAATTGTGCGTGATCACAGCAACAAGCCGGTTGCGTTTGCCTCGCTCATGCCCCAAGGCGATCGTAAAACAACTTCGATCGATCTGATGCGCTCCAGTGATCAGGCACCTTCTGGGATCATGGACCATTTGTTCATTTCTTTATTTGAAGAAATGAGTAAGCAAGGTTACGAGAAATTTAACTTGGGGATGGCGCCGCTAGCTGGAGTCGGCAGCTCGCGATTTAGTTTTATTGAAGAGCGGATATCACATTTGATTTACGAATATGGTTATAAACTCTATGGTTTTCAGGGCTTGCGGAACTATAAGGAAAAGTATGTTTCAACTTGGAAACCTAAGTACATTGCTTATCGCAAAAAAAGATCAATGATCTTCACGATTATGCAGGTCGTTGATTTGATCAACTTGCCGGCAAGAAAAAACAGGCAGTGAGTGCTAGTTTTAATGGCAACTGGTAACAGTAAGCGACTTGTTTTGGAGAAATCGTTGATGCAAATGTTTAATGTGCTGCAAACTAAGGCCGACTTTGAGTTACAAACGAGAATGTGACGCAAACTAGGGCCGACTTTGGGTTACAACCGGGAATGTGACGCAAACTCGAGCGGACTTTGAGTTACAACTGGGAATGTGACGCAAACTAGGGCCGACTATAAGTTACAAACGAGAATGTGACGCAAACTCGAGCGGACTTTGAGTTACAATTGGAAATGTGAAGCAAACTCGAGCTCGTAAATCCAATTGTGTGAGTATTTAGTGTAAAGTAACTGCTGGATTTTTCCAACGATAATAAAAAAGCTAATCATTTAGACTAGCTTTCTCGAAAGTCATTTTAAATTGTGATCGGAGTTAGCGGTGGCAGCCGGTAGCTCCTTTTCATTTTATACCATAGCAAGTTTGCCTGAAAAGCAGACAGTGTAACATCTGCAGATATTAACGGTCCTGTGTGATCGCAATTGTGTCTGCAGCTTTTTGTGCTGCCCATTGTTGGTCAAATTTATCCAATAACTCGCGAGCTTGTGTGGTGTTTTTGGTATCCATCAAAGCAATCCGTAAGTCGGAAGCGTAATTAAAGTGACGGACATAGATTTTGAAGAAACGGCGCAATTTCTTGAAGTTCAGTGGGCCGTAATCTGCGTTGAACTTATCATATAGATCCAGCTGCATCCGCAATAGACTCAAGGTTTCTTCCAGCGTATGCTCTTTTGGTGTTTCCTCAAAGGCAAAAGGATTTTCAAAGATCCCGCGGCCTATCATGACACCGTCGACACCAGGATGTTGCCGGACTAACTCTAATCCGGCAGTCCGGTCTTTGACATCGCCATTGATCTGTAACAAGGTATGTGGTGCTAGCTCATCGCGCAATTGTACTAAACGGTCGATGTATTCGTAGTGGGCTGGAACTTTGGACATTTCTTTACGGGAACGGACATGGATCGTTAATAAAGGAATATCTTGTTTTAACAAGAATGGGATCCATGTTTCAAATGTGTCGAGTTCGTTAAAGCCTAGACGGGTTTTGACCGAGATCGGCAAGCCGCTTGTTTTAGCACTGGCGATCACTGTAGCCGCATCATCGAAGTGGCGGATCATATCACAACCGCCGCCATTTTTAATGATAGTACCTGAAGGACACCCCATATTGATGTCGATAGCCTGGTAGCCATGTTCTTTTAAATCTTGACTGGCAGTTTCAAAATCGATCCCGCGATTGCCCCAGATCTGTGCCACGGGCATTTTTTCGCCTTTTGCGACATGCAGTCGTGCTTGTGCCGTGAATTTTGCTTTTGGATGTGTAATGCTGCGTGCATTTGTAAATTCAGTAAAATACACGTCTGGTCCACCGGCATGGGCAACGACGCGCCGAAAAACAGAGTCCGTAACAGCTTCCATTGGGGCCATTGAAAAGAAGGGGATTTTATCTAAGCCGGGAACTGCGGGATGTTTTTGCGCCTCATCGACTACGTTTTGCCAGTAGGCAGATTTTACTTGGACCATTATTGATTTCCTTTCTGGTACTTTTTATATCTATTGGTATCGTACAACATAAATTCTAGACCTTATCTATATTAGCGGTATTTAGCTTATTTTTCAAGATGCTTACACTATAAAAAACAAGCCGGAGAGGACCGGGCAAAAGTTGAGCACGATCGGGCTTCTCCAACAAGTCGTGTTTTTCGACTTATTTGAGAAGTTGGATAAGCACAACAGTCTGTCTCATGTAACTTTAACAAGCAATAAGACATACACTATATTCAGCAAAAGTGATTGTTTTTTGAAAAACTTAATAAATATTCAAAAATAGTGTATATCATTAAAATAAAATGTGATAGAATTTAATGTAAATTTGACTTAACTAAAATAGGGCGGGTGATGAAATTGAAAGGAAATCTGGGAACATTGGCCACTGAGTTGAAGGTCGGTAAGCTTAATGGAGTCGTTTTAGGTGAAGAAGATGCCAAAGCGTATCAAATAAAGTATCCAGATGTTTATACAATTTCTAAGATCAAATTAAAGATTTCCGTCGAAAATAGTTCTATCAGCGTAGGTTTAAATAAGGACGATAAAGACTTGAAAAAGCGGATCGACAAAGTGATCAATAAATTGAAAAAATCAGGTGAATTAGACAAAATGTTGGATCAAGCTCAAAAAGAGCAATTAAAAGATAGTCAGTGAGGTCATTAAGATGAATAAAAATTCAAAAATAGAAATATTACAGAAGATGATTCAGATCCCATCGGTCAACGAGCATGAAACAGATGTTGCTGACTATATAATTTCTTTGTTTGCACCTTATCCGGAAGTTGAATTTGAAAAAGTTGAGTATGCTCCGGGCCGTGATAACCTGGTTGTGACCTTTGGAGATCCTACCGGACCGACCTTTGGCTTGTCCGGGCACATGGATGTTGTTGCAGCGGGTAATGAAGCTGACTGGCAGTTTGCACCTTTTTCGGGAACAATACAAGATGGAAAGGTGTTTGGCCGCGGGGCTTCGGATATGAAGAGTGGATTGGCGGCAATCGTTAGCGCAATGATTGAGTTGCTTGAAATGGGAACTAAATTGAACGGACAGATCCGTTTGTTAGCTACTGTGGGTGAAGAGACCGGTGAGTATGGAGCGGCTCAGTTAACAAGGGCTGGGTATGCTGATGATCTGGTCGGACTGATCATCGCTGAACCTAGTACCGATATGAAAGAAATGGTTTATACTGCACGCGGCGTGATAGATTATGAGGTGACCTCGACCGGTAAAGGTGCGCATAGTGCTCGTCCTTGGCTAGGGATCAATGCAATCGATAATTTATGGGATTTCTATCATTTGGCTAAAAAACGTTTGAGTAAGTTTTCTCATGGTGATCCGATTTTGGGTCATGTGACTCACGAGATAACTAAGATCAGCGGGGGTGAACAGGTCAATAGTATTCCAGCTCAAGCAAAATACATGGGAAACATAAGAACGATCCCAGAGTATCCTAACAAAATGTTTTACGCTGAACTTGAGTCGGTTTTAGCTGAACTAAATTCCAAAGAAGGTTATGAGCTTTCATTAAGATACAGTTTTCCGGAAGAATCGATCATTGGCTCAGCGGATACACCATTGGCAAAGACGGCTGCTAAGATTTATCAGGATGTTTTTCATGAAACGCCGAAACTAACAGGAAGTTTAGGTGCAAATGACGGAGCTGAATTCTTGCAGGCTAAGGGTGATTTTAACAGTTTAGTCTGTGGGCCAGGTTCAGATACTTCGCATCAAGCTAATGAGTATGTCGATGTTGCTATTTATTTGAAAGCCATCGAATTCTACAAACAACTAGCATTGAAGTTTGTGGGCTAAAAGTATTATTAAAGGCACGATAATGAGTGTTGCAAGGGTGACCAGTGAATCGTTCAAGCCTAAACTGTTTAGCAGGAAAATTTTAAAAAAGCAGTTCTTTTGTTGACTAAAATGGTAAGATTTTAGTATTAACATTAAGGAGGGGGAATGTTACTTGTACGGGACGATTTTTAACGCTGCGATGATCATTGTCGGCAGCATCATTGGGAGTCTGCTTAAAAGCCGCCTTAAACCAAAGTATCATACGGTGTTGATGCAAGCAATCGGCTTGGCTGCAATCGTTGTTGGTATTCATACCGTGATCAAACCATTAGACAATAGCCATTTGCCAGTTTTATTTATTATTAGTTTGGCCGTGGGTGGAACTTTAGGGACAGCTTGGAATATTCAAGAAAATTTTGACCGAGTTGTGCAACGCTTTACTAACAGTGATTTAAGCGCAGGATTGGCAACAGCAGTTCTATTGTATTGTTTTGGGTCATTGTCGATCTTAGGTCCGATCAACGCTGCTTTGCATCACGATTATACTTTCCTGCTGACAAACGGTACACTTGATCTGATCACTTCGATCGTATTGGGCGCCACTTATGGCATCGGGATCGCTTGGGGTGCGGCTGTGCTGTTTTGCTGGCAGGGCGGTCTGTATATTTTGGCGCTCCTTTTAAGGACAGCATTAAGCGCGTCTTTGCTTAATGAATTAATGATCGTGGGTGGTGTGTTGATCTTTGCCTCTGGTTTAGGAGTTTTGGAAATTAAGAAGATCAATACTTTGAACTTCTTGCCAGCTTTGCTGATACCGCCAGTGGTTTTAGGAATACTCCATTTTTTCTGATTTAGAAATTATAGTTATACAAGGAGGCTTTGTTGTGAAAGTGCTCGGGATTTTGGGCTCACACCGACGTGATGGAGTTACGGCAAAATTAGTAGATGCAGTCTTACAGGGAGTAGATCCTGCCAATAAGACCGAGATCATATATTTGGAAGATTATGATTTTAAGCCCGATACATATGAAAGAAAAGATCCGGTTTTGGATGAATTAGAAGGTAAATTACTTGAAAGTGATGTCTGGATCATCGCCGCGCCGACTTATTGGCGTAGTTTAGCAGGCAAGATGAAAGACTTTTTTGACTGTCTGCGTCAAAGGTTAGTTCGCTTTGACAAACAAGGTGAAACTCACCCAGATCGTTTTAAGAATAAACACTACCTCAGTATTACCGACTGTTACACTGGGACCTTTGAAAATTGGGTAACGGGTGTCACTGACCAGAGTTTACGGACGATCGATCAGGTCATGTCTGCTGCGGGTGTGATCAAAGTCAACGAGATAGTTATGACCAACACATGGGGCATTCAGGAATTACCTGCGGCCAAAAAGTCCGAATGTTTAAAACGAGGACAACAACTAAGTTCAGTTCAGAAAAGGGATGACAGTACAGTGAAAAGATATATCCAACTTTTCTTTATGGTTGCGATCATGGCGCTCGCAGCGATGGGGATCCAGGTGGGATTGGGATTATTCCCTAAAACACATTTTTGGTTGAGTTACAGTTCATTTGTAGTGATTTTCTTTGCTTTGCTGGCAGGTATTTTGCACTTTGCTACTTATGTTAAACATCGGCGTAAATAGATATGTGAACTCCAAAGTGCCCCATAATTGTTAGACACAAAAACTAACAATTATGGGGCACTTCGTTGGTCTGCTCTCTTTTTGTGGTCAGAGAACAGAAAGTTTGCTAAGCTGATAGTAAAGAAAGTACATAAGTTACAGAATAAATTTATTTTTTGCTAGGAGGGATTTTGATGAACAAGAAAATATGGAGCGTGTTGGTTATAGCGGGATTATTGCTGACTGGTTGTTCAAAGCAGGCTGATAATTCTGCAAGTACCGGCAATAATAAGGCAACGGAAAGAACCGCACAAAAAACAAGTTCTTCAAAGGCAAACAAAAGTGAAGCAAGTGCTAGTTCAAAAAAAGATTCAACTGCCAGTTCATCCACAGATAAAGAACCTGTGAAACCGCAGCAAAAGCGCTATTGGGACGATAGTAAAGCGTTGAAGCTACAGCAATTTATGACTCATTTTAGTGAAGAAATGGAGCAACAGTATAAAGAGTATACGCCGGATAATAGTGTCGATCAGTATGGGTTAAAGTTGCCTAGCGAGGTTTTAGGTCAAAACGCAAAGGAACATATTGCAGTTGATGATGTACCAGTTGATGTGGAGTGGTCAGCAGATGGTCAAGCTGGGTCAGGAGTATATGGGTTAGTTGCGGTTTATGCTGATTCAGAAACACAACAATACATGCAAAAACATGTCTACTTCTTTACAATTATCGATGGCACGCCAAAAGTCTTGATCACTATGCAAAATCAGGGAATGGATGATCATCGTTTACACTTTAACGAAACTGCAAATCAGGAATTAAAACAGAAGTTTGCGCAAATTGTGAATGAATAAAACTTATTGTTCAAATTGACTGACACTTTGATTAAATGCAACTGACCAGGGTGTTTTTCTTTAACTTAAATCTTGATTTAGCACAAAGAACAGAATTTACTGATACTTTACTGGTCAATTTTAGGTGATCAACCGTGTTTACTGTCAATAATATTTTTTGGAGTGAGAAAAACAAATGGAAAAATCACAGCACTTACCAGAAAGAATAAAAAAAGTGTGGAAGATCAGTGCGCTATTATCGCTAGTCGTTGGATCCGTTATGTGCGCCGTTATCTACTGGGTGGTGGATCATTTTGACTGGCCAGGATGGATCAACTATATAGCTTGGATGCTTGTCTTGCTTGACTTTGTGGTCGAATTGCTGATAATTCCCTACCGTTATCGTTTCTGGCTGTACCAAATCACAACGACAGACGTTGAGATCGAGTCTGGCTTTTTCTTACATAAGCAAACTGCGATCCCGATTGCGCGCATTCAAAATGTCACTTTGCAAGCAGGACCATTATTTCAACTTTTCCATTTGCAAAGTGTGAAAATAGAAACTGCTGCGGCTGCGCATGAAATTGCGGGAGTGCTGCCAGAAAGCGCGGTACAGTTAAAGCAACGTCTGATGGAATTGACACAAGAGGAGGATGTTAATGCAAGCTAAGCGACTTCATCCGGCAGCTTTACTATATTTTTGGTATCAATCGCTCAAAAGCGGCTTGCTGTATTTTTTCATCTTGCTGGCCTTTAATTTTAATGAGAGGTTTACCGGCTATTTTTGGTTGGCTTTGTTTGCTGTATTGCTGCCCACAGTTGTCGGCGGAATTTTAAAATATCTGCGATATAGTTATGAGCTCGCTGCACAAGAAATTATCTTGCACTCTGGGGTCATTTTTCCCAAACATTTACACATCTCGTATGCTAAGATCCAAACTTTGCAGACTAAGCAGTGGTTTTATTTACGTCCGTTTGGTCTATTATCTTTACAGATCGAGACATCGAGTCAAGCAGCTGATGAACCGGAAGCAGTTTTACCCGTGATCTCGCGCGCGGTGGTTACACAGATCCAGGCCAAACGTGATGCCGTTTTGAAAAATGATCGGCAAACTGAGATTTTCTTTCCAGACAGAGACAGTGAAACTGAGCATATTCCGGCAAGTTCTGAGTTTTCTTATCAGATCAAGGGTCATGATCTCAATTTATATGCTTTGACTTCGTTGGGATTCCTGCCTTTGATGTTAGGCTTTTTAGCGATATATAATCGCTTATCTGATGTGATACCACAAAAGTATATTAATGCTGCTGTGAAAACTTTAGAAAATAGAAGTGGTGTGGTCCTAAGTTTGTTAGCGATCGTCGTTATTTTGTTGGCGCTGGGTTTTTCTTACTTGGTAGTGATCAACCGCTATTTCCATTTTGAAGTCCATCCAGAGGAAAAACAATTAGTCACGAGTAAAGGCTTGTTACAGCAAAATATCGTGACTGCCAGTCAAGAAAAGATTCAAGCGGTGGTCATCTCGCAATCGTTTTTGCGCCAAGCGTTAAAGCTAGCGACAGTCCAATTAGTGCTGGCCTCGCAAGCCGCAGATGAGGAACAAGATGATCAATTAGTTTTGCTGCCAGTGCTTAGCCAAGGGCTGGCGTTAAAAAATGCAAGTCGTTTGGTCAAATGGTTGCCGCAAAAAATACCGCGCTTGCCTGTGGGTAGGCGTTTTGAAAGGTGGAAGATCATCCGTAATATACTGTTGCCAACAATTTTACTGGTAGTGATCATCGGACTTTTCTTTCAACCATATGGCTGGTTGTCGGTTGTTTTGTTGCCTGTTGCTTTTTGGATCGGATACTACGCTAGTGTTAATAATAGGTTGGCGTTAACTAACGCAGATGTTTTGCTGGCCCAAAACGGTCATTTATTAACGCGAAAACTGTATTTGATCCCGCGTGGCCGGATTCAAGCAATGAGTATGCAACAGACGGTGTTGATGGCAAGGGTCGAGCTGAGTCATCTTAAAATAATTTTACGTTCAGGTAATGAAAAGCAAGTGGTGCAAGTCCGCTATTTGCCTAAGAAGAAAGCTGAAGAAATTTATCGGTGGTATCGTCACAAATAAAACCATTGCTTGTTTTAGGATAAACTGGCAATGGTTTTATTTTGTCATTTTGTAAAAACTTTCTGGGATCTGATCTTCAACTGTTTTAAACTCCCAGTCGAATGGTAGACAATAAGTGATCTGATAAGCGTAAAGATACATTTGGTCTGCGATAATGTTGCTATATAGGGGGTCGCCGACGATCGCCATGTTTTGACTGGCAAGGTGGACTCTGATCTGATGGGTGCGCCCGGTTTCTAATGTCAACTTCACTAGCGCAAATTTGTCATTATGCTGTAAAACTTCATAATGAGTTCGTGCAGCCAGTCCGGTGGCGGTCACTTTTCGCTTACGTTTGTCAGCGAGATCAGGTCCAATTGGCGCATCGATCACTCCTTTTAGCGGCATGTCTCGTTCAAATGATGTCACGGCGACGTAATTGCGCTGCATCGTTTTTTGAGCTAGCTGGCGTTCCAAAATCGGGATCACCAACGGATCTTTGCCTATCATGATCAGTCCGCTAGTCAGCATATCCAGCCGGTGTAGCATCAGTGGAGGCGTGTCAAGGTAAGTCACGAGTTGGTTATAAAGCGTTCCGTTTTCGTCTGGGCGATTCGGATGAGTCTTGATGCCGGCTGGTTTATTAACAATGAGCAGGTCTGAATTTTCAAAAACGACTTTAAAATTGACGTCAGACGCTGGCAAATAGTGTTGCATGTTGATGTTGGTGTTTAAAGTTAGATCGATCTGATCACCATTTTGTACCAGATTATTATAGGGAAGGTAACGACCATTAACTAGAATGGAGCGGTCGATCCGTAATTCATGCTGCCATTTCTTGGGAACTAACCATTGCTGCAAAGTTTGACGAACGGTTAGTGGATGGGGCATGTGGTTGATTTGAAAATGTCGTTCTAAAATCACGAGGGCGATACTCCTGTCCGTTTTTAATAATATTTATTATAAGCTATCTTGTCGGCGAGAAAAAGAGGGATGTCCCTCAGCAGATTTTGCAAGAATCGGCTAAAAGATTTGGAAAGTATTAGCCAATTCGGACAAATCGGCTAGAAGTCGGCGAAAGTATTAGCCAATCGAGACAAATCGGCTAAAAGTCGGTGGAAGTATTAGCCAATTGGGGCAAATCGGCTAGAAGTCGGTAGAAGAATTAGCCAATTCGAAAAGTAAGTCATTGTTGTGTTGTTTTGGTCAAAAGGTTGTTACTATAGGGGTGAAAAGGGGGTGCGGCCATGAATTTGGAAAATATCATAGTTTTTGCAATATTTGCGCTGCTGATCACCACATTTTTGAAACGTGATGATCCAGACAAGAGGTCGTAACTAATGAAGAACAAATTGGCAAAGTTTCATCTCATAGCATTGCCTACAATTTTGGCGGGCATTGTGGGGCATTTTAGTAGTCTCACCAAATTTCAAAGAGCTTACCAAATTGAGCTGCCGGCTGACTGGGGTTTCTGGCTAAGATTTTCTACCCTAAGCGTGCTTAAAAAGCAGCTACGCTTTTTGCAAAAACATGATCATTGGGATCAGGCTGCATTAAAAATATATCTTAAACAAATCCAGCCTGCGTTTGTCAAACAGGTGTCTGTTTTCCAGAGACTAGCTGAAAGTTTTGAACAAACACAGCAGGTGGGTTCTGAAGTTTACACACAAATGTATGTCGGCAGCCAGTTGAAGGCTAAAAAGAAATTACGTCTGGTCTTGCGTCAGCTGGGAGCAGTGGTTGACGATCATGGATTCTTGCAACTTTTAGGTACTCATGAGTTTGCAAGAAATCTTGTGCTGCATGCCGTTTTTTATACAGCTTTTCGCGCAGATGTCTGGCAGGCATATCCCGGCAAGGCTGGCCTAAACAGAGATGCTTTAGGTCAGCGCTTGCACTTATTTCGCAGTTGGATCGATCTGCAAAATATTAGATATATTCGGCAAAATTATACTGGCTCTACTGATTTTGCCAAACTTCAAAAATACGCCACCACCGCCAAAATCCCCTTAGATCTGACCACGAGCGCGGCGTTTCACAATCGGTCTGCTCAGGTTTTTCGTTATCCGCAAAATATGAAAGTGCAGATCTCTGCGGCAAATACAGCCGCTTCTTCCAACTTCAATAACGCCCGTATGGCTGAATTTATTATTGACTTAGATACAAGAAATTTTGTTAGTGAATGGGATGCTTATTGTTTTGAAAGTGATGGGCGTGTGGATTCAGATCCACAGCATTATTCAAAAAAACAGTTGTATCAAATTGCCAACACGGAATCCTTCAATTATGGGATCCCCAAGGGACAGCAGCATGATTTGCCAGCTAAGGATCATACCCATTATTATCTGGATGTCAAACATCCTTTTGACCCACAAGTTAGGCAGTTGGCCACGCAGGCTTTTCGTAGCCCGCAAGTGGTAACAATAGGAGGCCCGTATGCTGACCTTATCAAACGTTTGCCAGATTTAGTCTCATGGCAAAAGATTCCAGTTAGTCAAAGAAATGCGGTGTACCAAGAATACTTGCGTTTTTGTGCCAAAACTGGAAGTGTGCCAGGGTATGGTGGGTTCCTTGAACAGCGCTGATTTAGACAAATAGCACAAATTATGGTACAATCTAAAGATGTTAAGGTAGCTTTTGCTGCTAGAAGTACAGTTGAAATTAAAATATTTAATTGATCGTTAGGCACTATACGCGATGTATGGTGCTTTTAATATATAGGAGGATTGCATCAATGGCTAGAGTTGTTCAGCAAATCAAGTTAGTAGTCAACGGGAAACCATCGTATTGTGTCTACATGGGAACAAAGGAAGAAAATGATGCTGATATCACTGGTGGTAAGGGTCATTTGGTAGTGATCTGTTCCGGCGGTGAATTTGAACCGAACATGTTAGCACATCGCGACGGCAGTGAGTTTAAACTGACCGCAGAAAACAAAATTTCTAAAATTAAAGTCCGTGAAGCTTATCGGGTCGATGAAGTTCCATATACTGCAATCATTCCAGACATTGTGGATCCTGATGAAGAAGAACAAGAAGAATAACTAACAACGTCTTTCCTAATTAATAGGGGAGGCGTTTTTTAAGCTGAATATTTGGGACTGAGTCATAAAATAGTTAAAATAGAGGTTGTAGTTGAGTTTCGTGCGGCAAAAGATTCCGCCTATCCCACTCAGGCAATACAGCGCAAAAAAGCACGCAGTCTTGTCTGAGCCCGATATGCTCGTCTCATAAACGCCGCGCTGCACTCTGTTATTTAGTCAAGTTTCGCGCGACAAGAGATTCCGCCTATCCCACTCAGGCAATACAGCGCAAAAGCACGCTGTCCTGTCTGAGCCCGATATGCTCGTCTCATAAACGCCGCGTTGCACTTTGTTATTGATGGGAGGAATTTATATGGCAAATATAGCTAAATCAAGTATCAAGCACATTGGTCGTCAGGTGGCAGCCGAATCTGGCGGACATTCGATTATTTTAGATGAACCGGTCTCATCCAAAGGAACGGACGCAGGTGCTAATCCGGTTCAATACCTTTTAATGGCGTTAAACGGCTGCCTTTCGATCACCGCAGAATCTTTAGCTGCCAGTCGTGGTGTTGATCTGAAAAAGTTTGACGTGACAACCACGGGTCAGACCCAACGCTTCCCGGATAAATCATCCAAGGTTGCCAAGATCAAGGTTGTTTTTGATATGGAATCAGATCTTGGCTCCGGTGATCAGCATCAATTTATTGATGAAGTTCTCAAACGTTGTACCGTTCATAATTCACTTGATAAGGATATCGAGTATCAATTTGAATATTAAAAAAACGGCCGCTTTGAGCCGTTTTTTGTCCGTCAAATTATTTATTTCAGCATGTTCAGCTCGTGACCGGCAACACTGTGAACTTGTTCGATGACGATCATCGCATCAGGATCGATCTGTTCGATCAAGGGAAATAGCTGAGCCACTTGTTTTTTAGTACAAATGATGTAGATCATTGCTCGTTTTTCTCCACTATAGTAGCCATGAGTATGGACCATAGTGATACCTTGCTTCAGTTGGTCAGAAAGGGCGGCCGACATTTGCTCAACATTTGGGGTGATGATCTTAAGTGAATATTTAGCACCAAACATATTGTTGAATATATTTAGAACTACTGCAGAAATGTAAAGCTCGATCACTGTGAGAAACATGCGCTCGGTCCCAATGATCAAACCGGAAGGCAGTGCCACGACTAGGTCACATAAAAGCATAGCAGTTCCCGTTTGAATCCCAAAATACTTGTTCAAGATCGAAGCGATGATCGTACTGCCGGCAATCGTGCCATTCGCACGGTAGATCAAACCTAAAGCAATGCCCATAAAAACGCCGGCAATAATGGCGGGGATCAGCGTTTGCTGGGTATGATAGTGCAAGATCGATGGCATTTTGAGAAAAAAGGAGATCCAAATAACACACCAGATAGAATAGAAAATTGTTTTTTTATCTAGCAACTTGAAACCGATCAGCAAAATGATCGTATTGAGTACGATATTGGTGATCGCTGGCTGAATATGTAATGCATAATAGCCGATTGCCGTCAGGCCAGTCACGCCGCCTTCACCGATCTGGTGTGGGAGCAGCAAGTCATTGACCGCAACTGAATAGACGAAAGAGCCTAAGATGATAGTCAGGCAATTGCGGAATATAGTAGAAGATGGTTTTTTCAAATCAGTTCCCCCTTACAAATAAAATCTATGTTTCAGCATGGCATAATCAGTGAGCAAAATCAAACACAGCTGATGGGAAAAAGTTGAATTTGCCAAAAATTTGAATAAAATTTGTTAAATATTACTGAAAAATTGCTGCTATTTTCGTCTGTAGTGGGCAAACGGCGGTCTTTTTAATTGGAACGTACCAATTTCTTAAAAGGTTGACTTTTAACTGAAATGCTTTATCATAGTAAATGAAGATCGGGTCACCGGTCAGTGATAAATAGCAATCAAGGGTTTAGCAACTTATATAAGGAGTGTGCTTAAATTATGCCTGTAAATTATGATTCAAAAGAATATTTAGAACTTTTAGATAAATATTGGCGCGCAGCTAACTACATTTCTGTAGGTCAGCTTTTCTTGCGTGACAATCCTTTGTTGAAGCGCGATTTGACAGCATCTGATGTTAAAGTTAAGCCGATCGGCCACTGGGGGACAATTGTTTCTCAGAACTTTATCTATGCTCAATTGAACCGTGTCATCAACAAATATGACTTGAACATGTTTTATATTGAAGGTTCCGGTCATGGCGGCCAAGTTATGGTTTCTAACTCATACTTGGACGGCAGCTATTCTGACATTTATCCTGAGATCTCGCAGGATGAAGAAGGTATGAAGAAATTGTTCAAACAATTCTCATTCCCAGGAGGAGTTGCTTCCCATGCCGCACCTGAAACACCAGGTTCCATCCATGAAGGTGGGGAATTAGGTTACTCATTATCACACGGTACAGGTGCGATCTTAGATAACCCTGATGTGATCGCCGCTGTCGAAATCGGCGATGGTGAATCAGAAACTGGCCCATTGGCAGCTTCATGGTTCTCTGATAAATTTATCAACCCAGTCAAAGACGGTGCTGTATTGCCGATCATTAACATGAATGGTTTCAAGATCTCCAACCCAACTGTCCTTTCACGGATGAGTGATGAAGATTTAATAAGCTACTTCAAGGGAATGGGTTGGAAGCCGTACTTTGTTGAAGCAGATGCTGACACAGATCATATGCAGGTTTCAGAAGAATTTTCTAAGACTTTGGATACAGTGATCGAAGAGATCAAGGATATTCAAAAGAAAGCTCGTTCAGCAGCCAAAGCAGCTGATGGGGAAGCTGATCTGCCTCACTGGCCAATGATCATCTTCCGTTCACCTAAGGGCTGGACTGGTCCTAAGTTCAATCTTGACGGTGACCCGATCGAAGGCTCGTTCCGTGCCCATCAGGTTCCGATCCCTGTTGATGCAGAGCATATGGAACACAAAGACATGTTGATAGACTGGTTGAAGTCATATAAGCCAGAAGAATTGTTTGACGAAAATGGTACTTTGAAAGATGAGATCCGTACTATCGCTCCTAAAGGTGACCAACGGATGTCAGTTAACCCGATCACTAACGGCGGTCTTGATCCTAAGCCGTTGAAATTCCCAGATGTACGTGACTTTGCCGTTAAATTTGACAAACGTGGGGTTGAACAACATCAAGATATGATCGAATGGGCAAAATGGTTGAACAAGGTTTCTGAATTGAACCCAACGAACTTCCGTGGTTTTGGGCCTGACGAAAGTGAATCCAACCGTTTGTACGCTATCCTTGATGGACAAAAACGTCAATGGATGGAAGATATCAAACCAGGCAATGATCATAACTTAGCCAACTCTGGTCGTATCATCGATTCACAATTGTCAGAACACCAAGCTGAAGGTTGGCTTGAAGGTTACGTTTTGACAGGACGTCACGGTTTCTTTGCAACTTATGAATCATTTGGTCGTGTCGTTGATTCAATGTTGACTCAGCACTTCAAGTGGTTGCGTAAAGCTAAAGAACAATCATGGAGAAAGCAATATCCTTCACTGAACATTGTTGACACTTCGACTGTCTTCCAGCAAGATCACAATGGTTATACTCATCAAGATCCAGGTTTGTTGACACATTTGGCTGAAAAGAAACCTGAATTTATCCGTGAATATATCCCAGCTGACGCTAACGAATTGTTGGCTGTTGGTGACAAGGCATTCCGCGACTATGAAAAAATTAACGTGATCGTTTCATCCAAGCATCCACGTCGTCAGTGGTACAGCATCGATGAAGCTAAGAAGATCGTTGACAAGGGCTTAGGCTATATTGATTGGGCTTCGACTGATCAAGGCGCAGAACCTGACGTAGTCTTTGCCGCTGCCGGCAGTGAACCTAACTTGGAAGCTTTGGCTGCAATTTCATTGTTGAACAAAGAATTCCCTGAAATGAAGATTCGCTTCATCAATGTGGTTGACATCTTGAAGTTACGTTCACCTAAGAACGATCCTCGTGGTTTAACGGATGAAG
>NZ_AZFI01000200.1 GCF_001435755.1 Ligilactobacillus acidipiscis DSM 15836
AGTCCCTTGGTGCTCGAGTTCTCCCGGCTTGCCTCCGCTCTGTTTTTTAGCGACTTTCCAAAGTTTCATCAACTTTTTTGATTTTTTGTCCGATCGACTTAACAGTCTCAACACTATTCTGGTATTCAGGATAAGTCATATCGATCGAGTCCAGACATGTTTTGATCTGATTCTTGATCACATTTTCGTTATCAACGGCCTTCTTGGTCAATTCAATGTAAACTTTACGACCGTCTTCAGGAACGTGAGTCCGTGTGAACCATTCGTCTTTTTCCATCCGTTTCAATAATGGTGTCAAAGTACCCGTGTCCAGTTTCAAACGAGCACCGATCTCTTTGATCATCATTGGACGTTTCTCTTCCCACAAAACTAACAAAGTTAAGTATTGTGGATAGGTCAAGTTAAAGTCCCTTAAAGACTCTGAATAAAACTTCGTATAAAATTTTTGTGCCGAATAAATCGCAAAACAAAGCTCGTTTTCAATATGCTCTGGTTTATATTCTTTCATGGAAATTCTCCTCTTTATAAATAATCAGGCTCATATAAGAGTTCCAACTATCAACAACTGATCATTTGACTATTGCGGATCGACTACGACTGCTCGACGTGGTTCGTTGCCCCTAGAATACGTTTTAACATGCTCATTATCTGCCAAACTAGTGTGGATCACTTTGCGTTCCAATGCTGGCATTGGATCTAACGTGATCGGTTTACCTGCAGCAATCGCATCACGAGCCGTTTTTTGTGCCAAATGCGACAAAGTTTCCGCCCGACGATCGCGATAATTAGCAACATCTAAAATTACACGAACACGGCGACGCACACGCTTATCCAAAAAGTCTTGAGCTAATAACTGTAGCGAATTTAGATTCTTACCGCGTTTGCCGATCAGCAAACCTTCTTGTTCTGTCTCAAAATCATAATAAACTGTATGTTTTTCAGGTGTAACATTGATCGTCGCACTGATCCCCATGTTTTTCGTGATCTCTGCCAAGTAATTACCCAGATCTACTAGCACATCTTCAAATGATCTATCAGGTTTTTCTTGAGCCTTAGCGGGGGCCTTAGCTGAAACTGATGCAGCTTTTGGCTGCTGTTTAGGTGCTGATTTAGCCTGCTTTTTTTGTACGCTAGACTTTTCTTTTTGTGCCTGATCAGCTGTAGCTTCTTTTACAGCCTGATGCTTTGGCTTATTCTCTTTTTCTGGAGCCGACTTTTCAGATCGTTTTGCTTGTTTAACAGTCACTTCAACCGAGGCCAATTTTTTCCCGATCCCTAAAAAACCTTTTTTACCGTTCGAAATAACTTGAACGTCAACTTGTGCACGGGTTACATGTAAATCAGTCAAACCTGCAGAAATCGCTTCTTCGACTGAATTTCCTTCATATTTCGTCGGTGTTCCCTCCTGTCATTTATATATTATTTCTTCTTCCAAAAATAACCGCATGAAAGCGCAGTTAACATACTTTAGTATACCACAACATACTTCAAGTGATGCACAGATTTTAGAATTGTCAACCCCACAAAAAACTATGAGTATCATAAATTATTGTATTCTAACATAAGAACTATTTTTTGTGAAATGTTAATCAAGTTGATTAATTACGCATCAAGAAATTATTATCCTTTTCAGTGTAAAAAACACAAAATAACCCATTGTCTGATCTCATTTTCCAGTTTAACAAAAGCTCGTATTTTTCCTGGTTTCCCTAGGCAAAATACGAGCTTTTTTTCTTTGCTCAATTGACACCAAGCAACTAACTAGTGTCATTGATCTACTAAATAAATTCAGTTACCGCTGCTGCTAAAACAATAATTATCAAACCAATGACCGTGATCGTCATTTCCTTTTTGGTTTTCTTTTGACCCAAGAACCAAATACCCGTCAAGGTTGCCAGGATCACTGAGGTCTGTGACAAAACAAAACCTGTAGCCAAACCATTCATATCCGGTTGAGCTGAGATCAAGTATGTCAAAGCACCAAAAGCAAAGAAGAATCCTGCGATGATCTGCTTATATGACAAACTATCCTTCAAAGGCTTTTCTCCTTGTCCTTTGAACGTCATGATGATCCCATAGACGATACCAACAAGAAGCATACCGATAGATTGCGGCAAGAAAGCATGCATGCCGTCAATATGGGCTGCTTGCGGCGCTTCTGAATATGTCCAATACCCAATTTCACCAATTGCTAACCATAAAACGGCTTTTTTCAAATAGCCTGATTTTTCAGAAGTTTTATGTTCTGACCAAACTGTCATATATACTCCGATAATAATTGCAACCAAAGCCAAAATCCCGATAATTTTGCTGGTAACACCATGCCAATCACCTAAGTAAAATGCACCCCAAAGAGAAGCACCCAACAACTGAAAAGCTGTCGTAATAGGCATAGCACGTGAAGAACCAACCAAACCAAATGACATAAAAGTAACGATCTGTGCACAAGCCCAACCAACACCAGAAATAATTGATAATACTAAAGCTGAACCACTTGGCATTGGAATTCCCTGTACCCAAGCAAAGATCACTGCAAAGATAAAGGTACCAGCTGTGGCACCTAAAATTTGATGCGATGGTTTACCGCCAATTTTAGAAGCAATCGTTGGAAACAAGCCCCAACCTAGTAAAGGACCAAGGCCTACTAAAAGTGCTACTGCATTCATTATTTATCCTCCTGCTCAAACGAAACAAAGTTTTTGTCTCTTTCTTTTCTCTCATTACTCTTCCATATCTGACCTCTCCAAATCAGATATGCAGCAAATCCGTTAAAATACGACATTACTTTCCAACATAATATTGGCAAAAGGTGTCATTTCACCAGTTCTAACAAAGGCTTTGCAGTCTTTCAGGTCTGACTTCAATTCTTCATGAGTGATGAATTCAATTGGTGTTTCTGGCAAACGTTCTTTGATCTGTTTCAACATATCTGGATTTTCAGTCTTGATCTCTTCAGCCAAATAGATTTTTTGAATTTCCAATTCTTCCAAGACATTGTTTAAGACATCCATGAAACTTGGGATCCCACGAGTAACAGATAAGTCGATCTTTTCAGTCCCATCTGGAACTGGAGTACCTGCATCGCCAATGGCTAATTTGTCAAAATGCCCCATTTGTGAAATTACCCGTGATAGATTCGAATTGATAACTGCTGTCTTTTTCATGAACTATACTTCCTTCCATATAAATCAAAAATCTTAGTCAAGCTACTGAGCTACTCAAGCCAGAACTTTCCGCCCAATCAACTC
>NZ_AZFI01000201.1 GCF_001435755.1 Ligilactobacillus acidipiscis DSM 15836
CGATAGTGTGAACTATCTCCTACCCGATTCTCATTTAGCGTAGAACAGGTGAATAATATCCAACAATAACACGAAAAAATAATCAAGTTTGAATTTTCTGAATTTAGCAAGTGTTGTTTTCTTTGGTGAAGTTTAAACTATTTGATATAATCAGTTGATATTTAGTAAAGGTGGCTTTTAAAAATAAATGTACTCAGAAAAGCGGTGCACATATATGAAAACAGCGGTCGTAACTGATTCAGCCAGTTGTTTAACAGCTAAGGAAAGTGAACAATATAAGATTAAAGTTGTTCCGATCACAGTGATTTTTGAACGACAAACTTATTTAGAAAATATAGATATCACAGCAGCTGCATTTTATGAAAAAATGAAGACGGAAACTACTCTTCCGTCAACAACGCAAATTACACCGGCTCAGATGCAGGAAACCTATGACCAACTAGCAGCAGAAGGGTATGATGCGGTGATCAGTATTCATTTGTCATCGGGCATCACTTCATTTTATCAAAATCTGGTCAACTATTTGCCAGATGTGACAAATATTAAAGTTTACCCTTTTGATTCTCGTCTTGCTGCAGCGGCAGAAGGCGGGATGGCAAAATTAGCTGCCAGATTGGCGGACGCGGGTTATTCGCCTGAAAATATTATTCATGAACTGGAGAAATTCCGTGAAACTACGCGAGCTTACTTAGCGGTCGATGATCTTTCGCATTTGGTTCGAACAGGACGCTTATCTAATGCTTCAAGGTTTGTCGGGAGTTTGTTAAGTATCAAACCGGTTTTGACATTTACTGAAGAGGGAAAAATTTTAGCTCTTCAAAAAGAACGTACTATGAAAAAAGCTTATCGTTCGATCAAAGATAAATTCGCTGATGCTCAAGCTAAAGCACAGGCCCCCTTACGCTTAACTATCATTCATGCTGGAGCTCCCTTGATGGAGGAGCGTTGGTATCATGATATGCAGCAAAGCTTCCCTGAAGTAACGATGGAACAAAGTGAATTAGGGCCAGTGATCGGCGTGCACGTTGGCAGTGGAACGATGGCACTTTTATGGTGTTATGACTGGAAACAGTGGCCGATTGATCCGAATAAAGTTGAAAAGCAAACTAGCTTGTAAAAATGCTGCTCCAAAAATTTTGTCAGTAAATTTTTGGTCTATATTTGCAAAGTAATTGTAGTAGAAGGGAGCATTTTCAAGATAGATTTGATAGAATATTAATGTACGTAACTTACGAAAAGTTATTATTAAGTTTTATAAAGGAGAAGCAAAATGGACAAAATTATTTCTTCATGTACAACGATCCTTGCTGGTAAAAAAGCAACGATCGATGGTTCTACTTTAGTGGCACGGACTGAAGACCACAGTGACGACGCTGAACCACAAAAATTTATCGTGGTTGAACCAAAAGATCAACCAAAACATTACTCTTCAAAGCTTTCGAAGTTTGAAATTGATTTGCCTGACAAACCATTGCGTTATACAGCAACACCAGACTCAGATAACTCACATGGTATTTGGGCCGGTGCAGGTATTAATAGCGAGAATGTCGCAATGTCAGCGACTGAAACTATTACAACAAACTCACGCATCCTGGCTGTTGATCCATTAGTTAAGGAGGGCTTTGGAGAAGAAGATATGCCGACGCTTGTCCTTCCATACATTCATTCTGCCCGTGAAGGCGTTCAAAGAATAGGTGATCTTTTAACACAATATGGGACATATGAATACAATGGGATGGCTTTTTCAGATAAGGATGAAGTTTGGTATTTAGAAACTTACGGTGGACATCATTGGGCTGCCATTCGTATTCCAGACGATGCTTACGTGGTTGCGCCTAACCGCTTGAACATTGATAACTTTGATTTCGGTTCTCCAGACGCAATGTACTCTGAAGATTTGGAACAATTGATCAATGACAACTTCATGAATCCAGATGATGAAGGTTACAATTTCCGTCATATCTTTGGTTCAGCAACGATCAAGGATACTCGTTACAATGATCCTCGTGCATGGTATATTCAATCATACTTTACACCAAGTGTTGAACAGGATCCTCAAGACCAAGATCTGCCATTCATTTGTCATGCTGACCGTAAATTAGCGATCGAAGACTTCAAGTGGGCTATGAGCTCTCATTACCAAAATACTGTCTTTGACCGTTATGGTGAAGGCGAATTAGAAGATAAGACACTCTTCCGTCCAGTTGGTATCAACCGGAACGAAGAAAGTCATATTTTGCAGATCAGAAATAATGTACCTGAAGAAGTTGCCGCTATTCATTGGTTAGGATTTGGTCCAAATACCTTTAACTCATTTGTACCATTTTTGATCAATATTACTGATACACCAGCTTCTTTTAAAGATGCAACTGCAGAATATGATCCTAACACTGCTTATTGGTTGTCACGGACATTGGGAACATTTGGCGACACAAATTACTCATTGTATAGTGATCTTGAATCTGACTTTGAACAGACAACACAAGCACAATGTCGTGCAATCATTGACCGTGTGACAAAAGAAGCTAAGGATGCTCAAGATATTGATGACTTATCAACTAAGGCTAACCAAGAAATGGCTGATATCTACATTAAGGAAAGCAAAAAATTACTTGGTAAGATGGTCACAGTCGGGTCAGCTCGGATGAAGCTAAAGTTCTCGTTGTTGGACTAAAATAGAGAGTACCAAATCTAAAGGAAACTCGGAAATTATGATAAAAGTCGTTATTGTCGAGGTGATTTTGGGGAAGGTTTTGTAACGAGTAACTTTACTAAGTTCCAGTATGAATCAAGTCAGCTAAAACCTGAAAATTAGTAACCTGTCAGTCCTGCTTATTTTAGCGGGAAACTGACAGGTTTTTTATTTTTTTAGGCAGCTTGAGTGAACAAAAGTCTAATAGTGCTTAACTTTTACCCGCTTCACTTCACCTTGTTTTTAAAAAAAAGAAAAAATTGTTAAGTTGAAATATGAGTAGTAGGCTGCTAAGTTCCAACAGTAAAAAGACCTGGATCATTCTAACAAGCTTTTACCCCGATTTTTATGATATGCAAGTGTTATCATACAAGTAGAGAGTTAAACAAAAGAGGAGGCATGTGCTTTGACTAAATCAATTTCAGTCGAAAAATCACGGCAATTAGACCAAAAAACTATTAATGAAGTAGGCATTCCATCGCTGGTCTTGATGGAACGTGCGGCTTTGAAAATATATGAAGACCTGAATTATTCATACTTTTCGTTGCAGTT
>NZ_AZFI01000202.1 GCF_001435755.1 Ligilactobacillus acidipiscis DSM 15836
TTTCTATCAGTACCAAATATTATAGAACCCTAAAAACACCCCATGATCGTTAGTTTCTATGTCTAACGATTATGGGGTAATTCAAGTTTTCAGCTGTCCTCTTCAAGTTTAATGGCTAAAATGAAAAGTCTAAATTACCAGCGTAAGCAGCCTGGAAGATCTTCACGATATCTTCTTTGGTGCCAACACGTGGATTAGAAGCTGCATTTCCATCTTTCAGGGCATTTTCAGCCATCAGCTCAAAGTCTTTCGGGTCAGCACCAATATCTTTGATCGTTTCTGGGATACCAACATCATCAGACATCTGCTTCATAGCTCTAATGGACAATTCAGCAGCATCACGAGTTGATAAACCGGCTGTATTTTCGCCCATAAATTCAGCTAATTCCGCAAACCTTTGCGGGTCAGCGATCAGGTTATACTTTTCCACGTATGGCAGCAACAAAGCACAGCAAACACCATGTGGTGCGTCATACTGACCGCCCAATTGATGAGCCATCGCATGCACGTATCCAAGGTTAGCGTTATTGAAAGCCATACCGGCTAACATTTCAGCTTCGACCATCTTCGTTCTAGCCTTCAAGTTGTGGCCGTTTGCGACTGCTTCACGCAAAGAAGTCTCGATCAACTTGATGGCTTCAATACATTGAGAATCTGTGATCGGGTTATGGTCAACTGAAACATATGGTTCAATCGATTGCACGAAAGCGTCCATCCCGGTCGCNCTGTTAAGCCCTTCGGTACATCCAACATCAAGCTTGGATCGTTGAATGAAACCAGCGGAATATTGCGCCATGAAACGACAACAAACTTCAAATGAGTCTCTTCGTTAGTGATCACAGCGTGGCGAGTCAATTCAGAACCTGTACCGGCTGTGGTGTTAACAGCGATCAACGGCGGTAAGGCATTATCCAAAGTCTCGATCCCAGCTAACTTGGTAATATCATCACCATTAGTCAAGATGATCCCTGCACCCTTGCCCGTATCGTGAGCGGATCCCCCACCAACCGTAATGATAGAATCAGCGTTTTCTTTTTCAAATAAGGCCTTAACTTCTTTAATGTTATGGATCTTTGGGTTAGGTTCAACACCGTTGTAAATAACATAATCAACGCCGGCTTCGTCTAAGGAAGCAAGTGTTTGTTTAACAGCACCACCTTCCAAATTTTCCAGGAACTTATCAGTCACAACGACTGGTTTTTTCATCCCCAGCATTTTTGCTCTCTCACCAATTTTTGCAATGACACCTGAGCCAAAAAAGTTAACGCTTGGCATTAAAAAATCATAACTGCGTTCTGCCATAAATAAAGACCTCCTGTTTATATTTATTTGAAAAATACTGCACAATGTTTGCCGTCAAGTGGAAACGTAAAGTAATTTTATCAGGAATGGACTCTTTAAAAAAATATTTGTATGCATTTTCACTTGATGTTTAAAAATAATGTCTTAATAACATAGTGAATTAATTTTTAAATATGATTCATAATCATTTTAACGCTTATTTTTTCACATGTAAAGATTTAGGCTTAACGGTTCAGCTCTAAATGAAATTATATTCACATAAATTTGACAAATGGAAATTAAATGGTAATCTAATAACGTAATTTTTAAGTATGTTAGAGAAAATATAGGAGAAACTTTGCATGATTTTTAAAAGAAGATATTTTTTAATTTGGTGGTTTTAGTAGTTATTTCTTTTGATAATAGGTTGTTCTCAAGCCACTAAAAAGCCCGCACCTACTGCTCAGGTCGAAGGACACTTATCAATTACAAAATAACAGCAATCAAATCACTCCCAAAAACGTTCATGTAAAGAAAAACGCTACGGTCTTGACCGAACTAAAGAAAGCTTTGTCAGTCAAACTCTAAGGAAAATGGTCACACAGACCAGCAAACATAAATAAAACGCTAATAAAACCATCTACTGGGCATATAAGGTCAACGGTAAAACTTCCAAGAAAAGTGTCCAGCAACAAAAGTCAAAAAGAAGGACAAAGTCGCCCTTAATTTAAATCAATGTCAGCATGTAAGGATACCGAATGAATCATTTTTAGACGTTTCAAAGACGTGCTTATACCGTTTAATCATTTCACAAATTAAGTAAAACTGCGTCAATATTAAGCTGGCTGCCTTCATCATTGGAAACCGACGCATAGAAGAGTTGTATTGTGCTTTTAGTCCTTTTGAGTTAATGGCAATACCGACAAGTAATTTTCTTCGGGGAATGGCCCTTTTTCATTGAAACTATCTGCTCTTAAGTTAAACACTGCATGAGAGTCCCTAACTATAAATCACTAAAAACATTCTCGCACCATAAATACTCGTAAGTCAGTCAAATTAAAGCTGCGACTAGCTCTGCTAAACTAGTTGACAGATCGATCGATACAACATGTGGTTGGTACTTAAAATGATTACCTGGGCGCCAGTCTTAAAAAGTAGTTGGACTACAGGATAAATGATCCTATACCAGTTGATCAAAGCTAATGACACTTAGAGATTATCATGTAATGTCCAACAAGGAAAGTTGTCATATCACTAAAACTTGGTTTAAAAGCCAATGTTTAATTTTAATAATACGAGGAAGAATAACGATGAGACAAGCGCATAATTCCATTCGGAAAATAACGATGTTAGGTTTGTTAGCGGCCATTTGTACTGTCTTGCGGATCATTAAGGTCCCGCTCCCCAATGTCCAACCAGTGACAGATATAATCATGATCGTTACTTTGATTAATGGTAGTGGTGCTGGTTTGGTCTTGGCGATCTTGACCATGTTGGTCTCCAACTTGTACTTAGGATTTGGCATTTGGACTGTTCCGCAAATAGCTGCTTATATTGTTTGTGTGCTAACAGTCTTGCTTTTCAAAAAGCTGTTCTTTTTACAGAAATTTTGGTGGTTGCAGTTAGGAGTGGCAACTCTTCTAGGCTTGGAATATGGCCTGATAGTTAGCTTATGTATGGTCGTAATTGGTCAGGCCCCTGCTTTTATCGCCTATTACACCAGCGGATTTCTATTTGACATCTATCACGCAGCCGGAAATTTAGTCTTCTATCCTTTGATTTACTGGCCGTTGAGCAAAGTTTTACAGAACTACGCTCAGGAATAGTTTACTACTAAGTGTTAATATTTTAAGGGTAAACGACTGAAATCTAAACAAGTAAGCGGTATACTAAGTGTAAGTAGATATCTCTAATATCTGCATAATTTTTGGTTCTTTATCAAGTGGTACTG
>NZ_AZFI01000203.1 GCF_001435755.1 Ligilactobacillus acidipiscis DSM 15836
AGGCACTAAAAATTAACTTTCAACCTTTAGTCAGGCAATAATAAAATTACAGTTGGCTACAAGCCATCCTTAGCCTTCTATTTCTTTATTTTAATTGCGATAGTGACCTGGTTCTATCTTGCCCTTTCTTGGATTTATCGGTTAAAAATACATTAATCGATAAGTAGTAAAAAACTATGATTTATCACATAAGGAGAAAAGTATGAAAAAAATAATTTCTTTGGTTGTTCCTTGCTTTAATGAGCAGGAAACCATTCCTTTATTTTATGAAACAGTTGAACAGATAAAGCCGCAGTTGAGAGGATATGAGGTAGAATACTATTTTATCAACGATGGTTCCTCTGATAATACATTAAATATTTTGAGAAAATTGCATGAAAATAATAAAAAAGATGTTCACTATGTTTCTTTTTCTCGTAATTTTGGGAAAGAAGCAGCGTTATATGCCGGATTAAAATCGGTTACAGGGGACTATGTGGCTGTGATGGATGTTGATCTACAGGATCCCCCCGAACAATTGTGTCCGATGTTGGCAGGTATTGAAGATGAGGGTTATGATATTGTTGGGACACGGAGAACAGACCGAAAGGGTGAACCAGTTATTAGATCCTTCTTTTCAAAGCTTTTTTATAAAATGATCAATAAGATCTCACATACGCAGTTCATTGATGGAGTGCGGGATTTCCGGTTGATGACACGGCAAGTGGTAAATTCAATTTTAGAAATGTCTGAATATAATCGTTTTTCAAAAGGATTATTTAGTTGGGTAGGTTTTAAAACAAAATATTTAGAATACACTAATCAAGATCGCATTGCTGGAAAAACGTCTTGGACTTTTTGGGGACTTTTTAAATACTCTGTTGAAGGTATTATTAACTTTTCAGAAGCACCATTATACATTGCTTCGTATGTTGGTACTGGTTCATTTATTATTTCAGTTATTTCCTTGATTTTTATTGTATGTAGAAAATTGTTGTTTGGTGGTAGTGTGAATGGATGGGCTTCTCTGGTTTCTGTTATTTTGCTGATAGGAGGGATTCAGTTATTTTGTCTAGGAATACTTGGACGATATGTGGGTAACATATATTTGGAAGTAAAAAGAAGACCAATATATATCATTCAGGAAAAGAAATAGTAGTTTTTAACTGACTAATTTATATAATAATTTATCTTATGGAAGGAAAATTTTTATGAATCAGGTTAAGCTATCAGTTATAATGCCGACATATAATTCAGATCAGTATGTTGGGAAGTCAATGTGCAGCCTACTTAGGGCCTTAAATCAGGAATACTGTGAAATAATTTGCATAGATGATGGGTCACAAGACGAAACAGTGGAAAAGCTTAATAGGTTTGCGCAAAAATACAGTATGATAAAGGTGATTGCCAACAAACACTTAGGTGTTAGCGCAACTCGCAATATAGGAATTAAGCTGGCAACAGGTAATTATGTTGTTTTTGTTGATAGTGATGATTTGTTTGAACCTAATTTCTATGAGTATTTTAACAAGCAGCTAAAAGATAAGCCTGATATAATATTAGAGGATGTTAAAGAGATTGACCGTGAAAAATTCAAAACAGGGCTAACAGACCATGAACGTTTAGAAGCGATGAAAATAAATTTGCGCTTTGGTAAAGTGAGTCTGTCTTGGGGTATAGGTTCGAGAATATATAACAGATCGTTGTTACAAAAAAACAACTTGTTATTTGATCCTTCAATTGTTGTTTCTGAAGATATGTTGTTCATCATGGAGGCAATTTCTAAGGCAGATTCTATCTTAATTTCGCCACAACGTTTTTATCATTTACAAGAGTCTCATACTTTGTTCCGATTCAATCCTCAGAATTTGCGCTCAGAAGTCCATTTTCGCAGAAGAGTTAATAGTTTAATGAATAATTATCACGACTCCTTGGCACGTGATATCAATAACAGGACTAAATTAACGGGATTTATTTTTTTGATAGATAGTTACTTTGGTCCACTTTACAATAAAAAAAAGCTGACATTATGTGAAGCAACTAAAAATATGAAGTCTGTTGCTGAGGATTATTTTTATGACACTTCATTTTCAGAAAAAAAATTTGATAAGTTTTTAAGCCGTAAAGCACCCGCATTCAGACGGCTTTTAAGAAGACAACAGTATGGAATGGTCTTGATCCTTAATAAGGTGATAGATAGTGCAATTAAAGTTGATCGTGGGGATTAGTTGTACTTTAGGGAGGTTAAGTTCTTGAAAAAAATTTGTGCAGTTATAGTCACATATAATAGATTAGAATGTTTGAAAGAAACGCTTAATGCCATAGAAAAACAAAGCTTGCCACTGGCTGGGATTTTGGTATTTGATAATCATAGTACTGATCAAACCGTTAAGTACTTGCAAGATAAGGGATACTCTGAAATAAGTGGGAAAGATGAAGAAATTATCAGGAAATCTTATTTTTGTAGTGAAACTAATTTAGGTGGATCGGGTGGTTTTTCTCAAGCTGTACAGATTGCTTCAAAGGGTGACTTTGACTATATCTGGGTGATGGACGATGATGTGGCTCCGGTTGAAAGCTGTTTAGCAACCTTGTTAAACAGTATGGAGGCAAATAACGTTCAAGTTGGGGTTCCCGCAAGAATTGGCAAGGATTTTACTGATAAAGTCTGTGTAGACCTAGACTTGTCGAATATGTTTAAGTTTTTCATTTGGTGGAGAAAAAAATATGCTAAACGTCCTTTAAACAAAGATACCTATTTTGTTCAGGATATGACTTTTGAAGGACCTTTGATCAGCGTTCCGTTGATTAACAGGGTTGGCATACCAGATGCTAGTTATTTTATCCAATTTGACGATACTGATTATGCACAGCGACTATTACATTTTTCTAAAATAATTTATGTTAAAGATGCTGTGATAAAACGCCAATTACCAGCTAAAATCATCAAAGAAAACGAAAAGAAAGAACCGATGAATTGGCGTGATTATTATTTTATTCGGAATAATATTGCTTTTGATAAACGTTATGGAAAAAGATGGTCTGTGCGGACATTGAGCCCGCTTTTTATGATTGTATACTATATACTCATAGCTATAAAAGATGGTAACTTACAAAAAAATTTACCAATTATCATGAAAGCTGCACGCCATGGATTAAATAAAAAGATGGGGAAAAGAGTTGATCCAAATTATTAATAATTGTTTGCCTGATTTACAATTCAAGTGCAACACAA
>NZ_AZFI01000204.1 GCF_001435755.1 Ligilactobacillus acidipiscis DSM 15836
TCATAATTTGCAACTCCTTATTTGATTTGATTACCCTAGTATAGTGAGTTCAGCTTGATGGCAACTTGATAGGTGTCAAGTTTTGCAAAATAACAGTATTAATTTCGGATGGGCTGATTATTGCTGACAGTGATTATGATTAAAACGTGCTATTTTTTAAATCCAAAAGCAGCCAGCTTAGGCCCGCTGGAAAAAGTCCGAGTTAGCGTAAAATTGCTTAGTTGGCGCGTCCTACACCGACTTCCAGGCATTTCTGCCAATTGCTGGAACGCGGTGGACACAGATTTAAGCCGAAGACCACGTCTTAAATACTGGTCTTCCACTAACCAAGCCAAGGACGCTTGCTAAGTGAAATTTCACCGCTGAGGATTGGCCGAAACGCCTTCCAGTCGGGACAGTGTTCGAATGGCGGACGAAGATGTACCTAACTTTTGATGGCTTTGTCGTTGCTTTTCATAACCGGTAATTTTGTCAATCGACTGTCAGACTGAAATTGATATTGAGATAACTCACTGATTCTGAATCAGCGTAGTAAGATTTAATCTCCCGACAAAGTGCTAATGCACCTAACACTTTGTTTAAAGTTCCAGTATCAAAATAGTTAACGATAAATTGCGCTAAGTTCGGTGGTTGTTTATCAGCCATTCGAGCGGCTTACCGAAACGTGCTCGGTGCCACTGAAGCCTGCGTTAGCTCAAATCGACGTCGGCTTACGTTCCAGCAATTGGCACCCAGCCCAGGAAGTCGGCATAGGACGCACATCGGCTGACGAACAGTAAGCCAACTAAATGACACGTTTTAACCATGTTTCATGACAAGTTAACGGAAGAATAAATAGGATTATCGGCAACTGCAGATATATTCTGATAATATAGCACATTATTTGATACAACAGAAACTACCTATTGGTTCTCCTGTTATTGTTTACGGAGGGCAAACTTTCTCTATGTTGGCATGTTTTCTAGGGGTGGTCAAGGCTGGCCACCCGTATATTCCAGTTGATGACCAATCTTCTCCTCAAAGGCTGGTAGATATCAGCCAACGATCTGGAGCTGAGTTTTGTTTAGCTCTCGCAAACCTCCCAGTTGATTTAGAGGATATTAACTTGGTAAAAGATGAAAAAATTAAAAAAATTTTTGCTACTGCACATCAAAATGCAGATAAAAGAATATTTACACAAGAAACTGATATCTTTTACCCGAATTATTTTATTCATTAATTAAGTAAAAAGAATAAATGTAAAAAATCTTTGCTAATTCTAAAACTTACTTTCGATAGACAATTAGAAAAGAAAGCTTGACATTAAAACTCCGGCAAATGTTCCCACTGCAAAAAACAAGGGTATTTTAACTTTATTTTTCTTACCCTGACGTTTGCTGCGAAGTAAAGAAGTTAATTCATCTTTTCCTTTTTTGGTTAATTGCAACTGCGAAACTTAATAATTTCCAGTACGTTGACTAAAGTTGAGGGTGTAATTAATCATTTTTTGTTTGAAAATCAGTTGTTTGAGCAATTGATTTTCTTCGATCTCAGCTGGATCGATCTGTCCGGTTGAGATTTTTTTAAGAAGTACCATTTTCTCCTGATTAAATTTCATTTGATCACCTAAAGAACCTTCCTAGAAAGGTTAAGTTTTTGCTGACTTTTCAAAAATCATTGTGAATCAGCATTTTTAAATTTTGCAAGATCATTCGACATAGCTCTGTTACGAAACAGCCGGTAAAAACTGCTTTTAAAATTAGCACAAGGCGTAGATATGTTTTGAAGATAGTTTTGCCTTGAGTCAGAAAAATTTCCTTTTCGTTAAAAAGTAAGAACACTTGCGCCGAGTGATCAAAACAAATCTTCGAGATAGTCATTGACGTTTTTTAGTTTGTTGTTTACCTGGTAAATTGATTTCAATTCTTTTTTGTACTCGTCAGTAGTTTTGTTGACGGAGTTCAAATATTCTTTAACGCGTTCATTGATGATCTTTTCTTTGCTTTTTCCTTTTTCTGTCAGCTCAATATATACTTTGCGCTTGTCTTCGGGCGAATAACTGCGGGTGATCCACTCATTTTTTTCCATTCTTTTAAAAAGAGGGGATGTTGTCCCATAATCGAGTTGTAAATGTGACGTGATCTCACTCATTTTAACGGGCTTTTGTTCTTGCCATAAAATCAATAAAGTAACATACTGCGTGAATGTTAACTTGAATTCTTTTAAAATCTTTGAGAAGAATTTGGCCAAACTTCTTTCTGTAAAGTAAATAGCAAAACAAAACTCACTTTCGACTGTTGATAATTCATAATCCTTTTTTTCCATTCAAAAATCTCCCAAATCTAATGAATATTTTTTAAGTAAAGGTAGAACGTTTACAAAAACTGCTAATAAATTTAACTTGTCTTGTCTATTAGTATTCTATTTTTTACTCCCTCCTTAATATCTGCTAGCAATTATTGTAATAAAAAAGTTTCTCCTCCACGTTCAGGCATCCTTGACCAGAGCTATTTTGCCGGTATGGGGGTACAAACATCATGAATTTTAAGATAAAAAATTATATATATAAAATTGCGCAAAATAATAGGTATAGACCAACATGTATACATTAAGACAGATATTGCCCAGCTTTTTTAGAAGAATAATGTTCTATGAACTATACCAATGTAATAAAGGTATGATCAATATTTTAATAATTTAAATCAGCAGATAAACAGTAAACAAATAATCAAACAAGAATTGAAAAGAATCACGAAGAGAAACAGAGGTATCAACTTTGATAGGATCCTGCACGAAATTAAGCAGAAAATACAGGGCGGGATCCAATATTATTCCATTGGGAAGATGAAAAAATTTCTCGAGCAAAACGAATGGTTGCTCTCGCGCATCCGCCAGTATACCTGGAAACAGTGGAAGAATATCAGGACTCATTATAAAGCATTGATTAAATTAGGCATGACACCCAAGCAAACTGGGACATATGTTAATTTTCGTAAAGAATATTGGCGTAATGTACATAGTAAAACACTGTGTATGACTGTAACCATAAAAGACTGACACAACGTGGATCGCTAAACATGTCCAAGTTGTATCAGTTAATTCAATTAAGTTGTTGAACCGTCATATACGGTGGTGTGGGAGATCGATAGTGCGAACTATCTCCTACCCGATTCTTATTTTATA
>NZ_AZFI01000205.1 GCF_001435755.1 Ligilactobacillus acidipiscis DSM 15836
AGTGTTGCACTTCAATTTTAAATCGGGGAAAATTAATTAGTATTACAAAAAGCAAAGTACATATTTGCAAAATTGAAACGAAAGCAGGCGATAGATATGGCAATGATCGAATTTAATAAAGTGAATAAATTTTATGGCGACTTTCATGCTTTAAAAGATATCGATTTGAAGGTCAATCAAGGTGAGGTCGTTGTTGTGATCGGTCCATCTGGTTCTGGAAAAAGTACTTTGATCAGGACCATCAATGGATTAGAAGGCTTTTCTTCTGGCCAGTTACTCGTTAATGGGATGGATCTTTCAGATAAAAAAGCGGATCTTAATACACTCCGCCGTGATGTTGGGATGGTTTTCCAGCATTTTAACCTCTATGACAACAAAACAGTTTTAGAAAATGTGATGTTGGCACCCCGCTTGGTCCTTAAACGTGACGAAAAAGAAAACAAAGAGATCGCAATGAAGTATCTCGAATTAGTTGGTTTAACTTCCAAAGTGGATTCCAAGCCGCGCCAGTTATCTGGTGGGCAAAAACAACGGGTCGCCATCGCGCGGTCCTTGGCAATGCGGCCTAAGGTCATGTTATTTGACGAACCGACTAGTGCCTTGGATCCAGAAATGATCGATGATGTTTTGAACGTAATGAAAACAATTGCAAAAACTACTGACATGACAATGGTCGTTGTGACTCACGAAATGGGCTTTGCCCGTGAAGTCGCTGGCCGCGTCGTCTTTGTAGACGATGGAGTGATCGTTGAAGATGATCCGGCAGAAAAATTTTATAATCATCCAACTGAAGAACGTGCGCGTCAATTCTTAAGTAAGATCATCGTGCACAAATAGGGGGGAGCAAGCATGTCAAAATGGTTCAAAAGGGTACTTGCTTTGCTGGTGCCAGTTTTTTTGGTGACCGTGCTTGCTGGCTGTGCTGAAAAGAAACCAGATAATGTGTACGAAAGTACGAAAGAAGCTAAAAAGATCGTTTGGGGCGTTAAAGCTGATACGCGTCTGTTTGGCTTAATGAACGTTAAGACCGGCAATATCGACGGCTTTGACGTAGATCTGGCGCGAGCATTGACTAAGCAAATGTACGGTAAAGACGCCAAAGCAGAGTTTGTCCAAACAACTGCGAAAACTAAAGTTCCGTTGTTAAAAAATGGGAACATCGATGCCGTGGCGGCTGCGATGACCATTACTGATGAACGTAAGAAGATCATCAACTTTACCCAGCCGTATTTTGGTGCGGGTCAATCCCTTTTGGTCAAACGGGGCAGTTCGATCAAGACGATCCGTGATCTGAATAAGCCAGGCACTAAGGTCATGGCCGTGAAGGGAACGACGGCAGTCGCAAACGTGCATAAGTTCGCACCGCAAGCCAGGGTCTTAGAGTTAGACGATTATGCCCAGGCCTTTACTGCTTTGAAATCAGGACAGGGTGTGGCAATGACTACAAATAACGGTATTTTGTACGGTATTGCTAAAGAAAATCCCGACTATGAGGTCGTGGGCGGGACATTTACTAACGAACCCTATGGCTTAGCTGTCGATAAGGGGCAAGATGAAATGCGCGACCATTTGAATAAAGCTTTGAATGAACTTCAAGCTAATGGAACATACAAACGTTTGGTACAAAAATGGTTTGGCGGGATCCCGGGCTTTGATGTTAAGGAGGTGGAAGAACCATGATCCAAGTTTTAACTAATAATTGGTCGACCTTATTAACTGGTTTTGGAAATACCTTGCTGGCCAGTGTGATCGCCTTGTTCTTCTCACTGCTTATCGGGTCAGGCTTGGCAATCATGGAGACCGTGCCCAGTAAAACTGCTCGTGTGATCGCACATATTTATATTGAGATCTTTCGGAATATTCCCTTACTGGTCATTACCATGTTCTTTTACGTGGTGATCCCGCAATATGTCGCACCGATGTCGGGTTTTGCTGCCGGGACGATCGGCCTGACCTTGTATACTTCATCTTTTATTGCTGAAACAGTCCGGGCTGGGATCCAGTCTGTTGACCCAGGGCAAATGGAGGGAGCTCGTTCTAATGGGATGACCTATTGGCAAGCCATGCGTCATATCGTCTTACCCCAGGCATTTCGTTTGGTGATCCCGCCTTTGGGAAATCAGTTCATCAACCTGATCAAGAACTCGTCAGTCCTAGCATTTGTGGCTGGTTTTGATTTGATGTATCAGGGTGACGCTTTAGCATCAGCAACTTTCGATACGTTCAATACTTATCTGGTCGTGGGGGTCTTTTACTTGATCTTGACACTGCCGCTGAGCTATTACATGCGTTATCTCGAAAAGAAATTAGCCTAGGGGGTGAGAAAAGATGTCTATTTTAAGTCAAGCTTATTCGTGGATCAACATTAAATTTTTACTGGCAGGGTTAGGGATCACGCTTGAAGTTTCACTGATCTCGATCGTTTTAAGTTTCGTGATCGGTTTGATCTTGGGTATTATCCGCTATGTTGGTTTCAAGTATGTTTCGGCGCTAGTCGGGTTCGTGATCGATATCCTGCGGAACTTGCCGTTATTGCTGATCATCTTTTTCACCTACTTTGCTTTGCCAAAAGCGGGTCTGCGTATGACGCCGATGTCCGCTGCGATCACCGCCTTAGTGGTCTTTGAGTCGGCAATGTTAGCTGAGATCGTACGTAGTGGGATCATAGCGGTCGATCCTGGTCAAATGGAAGGAGCCCGCTCGACTGGGATGTCTTACTGGCAGGCAATGTGGCATATTATTTTACCGCAGGCCTTGTTGAAGATGATCCCACCGTTGGTTTCACAGTTTATTTCCTTGATCAAGGATACTTCTTTAGCAACGATCATTGTGTTGCCGGAATTACTCTACCGGGCGCAGATCATTTACGGGCAAGATACGAGATATATGCTGCCGATGTATTTGATCATCGCGGTGATGTACTTTATTGTCTGTTATGCTCTATCGTTGGTGGCAAAGAGTATGGAAAAAAGGTACGGCTAAATTTAATTAAAAAAATTAACAATTATAATTATGAGAAGCTGCTTGTTCAAAGAGAATGAGCGGCTTTTTTGTACAGGGCGGAGTGAACCGCTTAAAAGTTGAGCACTATCGGACTTTAACGATA
>NZ_AZFI01000206.1 GCF_001435755.1 Ligilactobacillus acidipiscis DSM 15836
GCTGAATGCAACTCTTTAAAGTCATTTAAGAGTAAGCACGTAATAACAGACCGGCTATAATTACGCACTTCAGTGCGATAGAATCACTTTATCAAATATGATGAGGTGATTTTTTTGAATAATGACCAAGAAATTGTCCAAGTGAAATTGGATCAACCAAAAAATTATCAGGCCGCCACTACCAGCAAAGCTTTTCAAATGAAGTTAGGTGAAAATAAGACTGTTCTTGTCTACAACCGAATTAATAACTACATTCTGGATGCATTATTAAAGGCGGTGTTTAGGGATGATCGTTGATATGAAACAACTTCACGGTATTTATTTGGTATGTGGCAGGACCGATTTGCGACGTGGAATTGACGGATTGGCTACCGTTGTCAGCCAGCAGTATAGTCTTGATCCATACAGTAAATCGCTATTTAGGAAGAGAATTCATAGTTCACTGGGCTACCAGACCCCCTTACAAGTTGAAATTGCAACACTTACGAGCCAAATGGCCGCCTGATTTAATGCTTTCCAGGGTTCAAATAAGTTATTAATCGCGATTAATGATTTATTTGAGCTGTGGAAGGTAAACGCGGTTCTGAATGTCTCTTAAAATCTGTCTCAAANTATCACGGAGGAATTGTGGATGAATTTAAAAGATCATGAAAATTGGTTAGTAGACTTTTACAAACAACGAGATTGGTATAAGTACACTCCTCCAGTTAGGCTAAATTATTTGACCGAAGAGGTTGGTGAACTGTCAAGAGCAATCCGTTCAATTGAATTCGGTCGCGATCATCCAGGTGAGCGCAAGCTATCAACCTGTGAAAAGTTTGATAACTTAAACGAAGGACTTGCAGACGTCATTGACCAAGTACTGATAATTTGTAGTCAATACGACATTGACCCCACATCCTTAATGGAATATAGCGAGCGGAAGCTAAATAAACGTTTCGAATCAAATCAAGGTGCTTAATGGAAAGTTGCTACGGTAGGCATCAGACTCATTTGACCCTCCCTACTCACTTTTTTGTTATAATAAAGTTATACAAACAAAAGGAGCGTGACATAAATGACAAAACTAATTACACTGAAAAACTTGCCGAAGACACTGACTCCGAATGAAGATGTACTCACCTTGAGTATTAATTTAAATAAATTAAAATACCAACAAGATGAGCGTCTGCACTTAAAGAGTGCGCTTACAGAAATTAAAAAATATTCTATGGAACACCCTGAGTTAAACTATAAAGAGCTTGAACGTCAGGTAGACAACTTGATTGATCAGAACCTACCATACCAAGGGATAACGTTATTCATTCAAGGTAATACTTTAGAGTTGTTCGTTTTACCACGGACAACTGTTGACGAAGTAAAGTTAACAATTAGCAAATCTCCCGACTTACTATCTATTTTACGTGAGCAACCAAACAAGATGTATTACTTGTTAGCGTTAGAGGGAACATCATTCAGACTATTCAAAATTGTTGATAAAACAGTTGCACCCGTGAAATTAGATGCAGACGCCCCAACCGACCTAGTGGAAACATTAGGATCAGAAAAACGTGGTGGTGAACTTAACTCTATTGGTCAAGGTGGTTCAACAACTTTCCATGGCCACAATGAAACAAGCAAGGAAAAACAGATTGATTTAGAGCGTTACTACCGCGAAATCAATAAGTATCTGGTTGCAACTATTGACTTAACTGTTCCAATCGTCTTAATGGGATTACCTAAAAATCTGGCATTATTCAAACGAATTTCAGAAAAGCTGTCTCTATCTGAAATTCAAATTAGCAAATCCCCAACGGACTTAACAAATGCCCAAATTGAAAAGACCACTAGCAACGAAATCAGTGAACAAGAGGTTGAAACAATCACTGACGATGTTGCTGCCATTAATAACAAGCGGGTATTAACTGACACAGCTGAAATTGACCAAGCAATTGATACAAACCAACTAAACAAGCTGATTGTTAACGTTGGTAACCTATCCAATAGCGTCGATGACCACCTATACAATGACATCAACCGAATTATCTCTCGTGCCTTAAAGATTAACAGTCAGGTGGTTGTTCTTAAACAAGAAGAACCACAATCACCAGCCTTATTGGAAGCAACAACTTATTAATCAAAAAGCTCACAGAACAGCCCCGTTTAGGCGTGCTCTGTGAGCTTTTCGATGACTTGCGAAAACCACCAAAAAATAAGAAGCAATTATCGACCGCACTAAAGAGTTAACAGATGAGTTAATCCAAATCTTTCCGATGCCAAACATCAAAGAAGTTAATGAAGAAGAAATTACTGGTGAGTACACAATTGATCAGACAGTTGATGTGACGGGTAAAGCCCCTGTTCAAATAACAATTAATGAAAACGAATATCCAGTAAAAACATGGAAAAAAATGTTGAAAATCTTCCTCAATGATCTTTGGAATAGGGATAGTCTTAATTATGATCGGATTAAAGAAAACGATCAGATAAGTCGAATGCTCTTTAGGCCTCACAACGCACCGGCCACGCTTGAAAATGGTACCGTAATCGAAACAAATTTCTCCGCTTCGGTTATTCTAGCCATTATTGCCAAGATTTCTGAGATTTGTGATATTACAGACCAAGTCTCATATACGGTGAAATAATGTATGTGAGTACCTTCTGAGGCAGAAACGGCTATCAAAGAAGGCGGTCCTGATAATCTTTGGCTGGATCAAAGCACACAGATTGTCATAGAAGATAAAAATCGACGAACTAGTGATGAAATTTTTAAAGGTGATGTAGAACAAATAACTACATCTTCGAATTGGTTTGCGGAAAAATATCAGAGTCAAACTTTCTACTCCGTTATTTTCCACCCCTCTGTCATCTTTGCTTCAGATGCACATACCAACTTTAAAGTTCATGTAGTTTCTGAAAGTAAGCTCCAATTGTTAAAAGAAGCAATATATAAACTTGCAGTTGGAATATGCCAGGAATCATTGAACTACTGGAGTGCTAAAAATCTCCAAAATTTATTTTGTGACACAAAACTATTAAAGCATTCGTTCATTTCCACCTACACAGTACCTGCCAAAAAAAATTAATGATATAAGAAAGCTTTTATGTATGATTAGCCA
>NZ_AZFI01000207.1 GCF_001435755.1 Ligilactobacillus acidipiscis DSM 15836
GAATTTTTAGTTTTCAGACAGTCCCTAGTAACATTCAACAAGGTGAAAGTACCACCTTTAATGACCAATTCTGGAATTGTCATAAAGAAAGCAAAAACAGCTAACAAAGCACCATTAACAGGATCAAGATTTACTTTTTCTTCGTCCCGGATAATTCTCGTATATTCATAACCAATAACGATCGTAAAGTATAAAGCTAAGATTCCCATAGTCGTTTGGTTAGCAATCATGTACAAGTTAGTGATCTTGACAAATGTTGCATTGAAGAAACCTGTTAAACCTGTGAAAACAGTCGGTAAAATATTTAATACCAAGAACATGGAACCTACGATCGTAAATGGGATACTTGCCAGTCCGGCTGCCATGATAGTCCGAACGATCCGAGTTGCAGCAATTTTTCCCATTGGGGACATGAGTTTATCATTTAACAACTTCATAAATTTGTTATCTTCACCCATAATTTTTTTCTCCTTTGTTTAACGTCAATTTATACTGACAACTATTAAGAACCAGAAAAAACAGGAACTCATGATTGCGGTTACATTTTATGTTTAAAAAAATATTTTTTTAAGCATATTCACCATTTAATGGCACAAATAAGTACATCTTCCTGTTATTATTCTGTCCTAAAAAAATAATAATTCTTCAAATATCAACACTAGCGCTTCTAAGTTACCTCCTTCCATTCAAATTAAAGCGCTTTAATTCCTACATACAAATTATAATATGTTGGTACTATTTTTACAAGTCCCTTTAAATTTTTTTCGCAATTTTTTGTGATTTTAACCTACAAGTCGAGTTAACAACTTTTATTTTCCTTTCAAAAAAATCGTTGCCCCCTTTTATCGGTGGCAACGATTATTCTGTAATATTTTTATTTCTTATTGAGTGCGTCATTGTACTCCTGCATTGTTTTTAAATAGCGGTCACGATCATGTTCGATCAAGTTGACACGTCTTTCCATAAACAAACATAATAGTATTCCTAAAATCAACATGGTAATGATCAGTGTCTTTCCCCTTACTGACATAAACGGATAAAAATTAGCAAACAAGGGCGTCATGCAAATTAACAACAGTGCAAAATTAACGCCTAATTGAATCCAAAAATATATTTTAGAGTACGGTAATTCGTTAGAACTGTTATGCAACTTTTTAAAGTGTTCCCACACAACTGGCAAAACTGCGACCATCAACAATAAAGGCAATAATAGTGTCAGCTGATGCCCTTGGATCAACAGTACCAGCCAGTACAAATTCAGGAAAAAGAAAAATGCAGCGACATATCTAAATAACAAAAAACGATTGAAAGACATAGTTTCCCTACTCTGCTTTTTTCGCTGTTCTTCAATTCTTTTTTGTTCTTGTTTTTTATTTTTAGCCATGTTTTACCCCAACTTCTCTTATCCTTAATATTTTTACTTAGGAACATTTAACAAATTAGTTTTCTAGATCTGCACCATTAGTTTTGATTACTTTTTGATACCAATAAAACGAATCTTTTCTTGAACGCGCTAATGTACCGTGACCATCATCATCTTTGTCAACGTAGATAAAGCCATACCGTTTCGACATTTGGCCTGTTCCAGCAGAAACTAAATCGATGCACCCCCATGGAGTATAGCCCATCAAGTCGACCCCATCAAGAGTAACTGCTTTTTTAACTTCTTCCAGATGTTTGCGCAAATAATCCACACGATATGGATCATGGATGCTGCCGTCTTCTTCAACCTGATCAACTGCACCTAACCCATTTTCCACAATAAACAATGGCAAATGGTAACGGTCAGTCAGTTCATTCAAACCGTAACGCAAGCCAATCGGGTCGATCGACCAATCCCAGTCACTTGTTTCCAAATACGGATTTTCGACAATAACATTATCAGGTGATTCCAAACTATCGGCATTTTCTTTCTTAGCACTAACTGTAATTGATTGATAATAACTGAAACCAATATAATCGACTGTTCCTTCCTTAAGGACAACTTTGTCTTCAGCTGTAATATCTGGTCGATAACCCTGACGTTCTATATAGGCTTCAACACCCTTTGGATATTCACCCCAAGCTTGAACGTCAGAGAACCAGAAACGACGTTGGTTGACCCGTTGAGCCAGCAAGATATCTTCTGGGTCTGAAGAAGCAGGATAAGCTGGTGTATAATTGATCATTGACCCGATCATAAAATCAGGATCGATCTTTTTACCCTCCTTAACAGCCAACGCACTCGCAACTAGCTCATAATGAGCAGCCTGATACATTTCAGCCTCATTATTACTATCATTATCCAAGAGTAAGCCGGAATTTGTAGCCATCGAAAAATCATTATTGAATGAAGCTTGGTTATCAATTTCGTTAAAAGTCATCCAATATTTGACTTGGCCTTTGTAACGTTTGAAACAAGTCGTCGCAAAACGCAGGAAGAAATCTATCGTCTCCCGGCTGCCAAAACCGTTATATTTCTCAACTAAATGCCACGGCATTTCGAAGTGCGCTAAAGTTACAACTGGTTCAATGCCATATTTATGGCATTCAGCGAAAAGATCATCATAAAACTTGAGTCCTTCTTCATTAGGTTCAGTTTCATCACCCTTAGAAAAGATCCGTGTCCAAGCAATCGATGTTCTAAAACACTTAAAACCCATTTCAGCAAATAACGCAATATCTTCCTTATAGTGTCCATAAAAATCAATTGCGTCATGGTTAGGATAATTTTTACCAGGTAAGACACCTTTAGTGATCTCACGGGGAACACCATTTTCTCCAGCAGTCATCACATCTGCGACAGAAACACCTTTACCGCCCTCTTGCCAAGCACCTTCGAGTTGGTGAGCAGCTACAGCACCGCCCCATAGGAACCCTTTTGGAAATGAATTTGCAACCATTATTCCACACTTCTCTTTCTTGTTAAGTTTATAATAAAACGCTTTCCAAAAGAATTATAACTTATTGGTACAACTTCGTCAATGAGGCATCTGCTTTATAAATATATTTAACCATACGTGTGGTGCTAGTTTGTAACATTTAG
>NZ_AZFI01000208.1 GCF_001435755.1 Ligilactobacillus acidipiscis DSM 15836
ATTTACACAAACTATTTTATACTCTCAGCTGATTGAACAGCAAATTATTATGTGGGAGAAATCATTATGGATCTTAGTCTGTTATTTGGACAAATTATTTTAATGTTTGCTTTAATGCTTGTTGGTATTTTAGCAAATAAGGTAAAATTTATGCATGAGAAAACTGCTAGTGACCTAACAAATGTTCTGTTATATATCGTATCACCGTGTCTGATCGTTCAATCATTTCAAAAGCCTTATTCTGCTAACCGGATCCATATTTTTTTATTGCTCGTAGTAGGAGTCTTTTTAGTGTATATCGTTCAAATTGTCGTGTCTAAAGTGTTATTTAAGGGGCTTTATGACCACAATTTGCAACGGATCGTTAAATATGGCAGTATTTATTCAAACGCTGGTTTTATTGGCATTCCGTTAGCCAGCTCATTGTTTGGTTCTACTGGCGTTTTTTATGCAGTAGTACCGTTAGCAATGTTTAACATTTTTAACTGGACGCATGGCGTTAAATTATTTGCATCTGATTCAGAACAGAACTTAATAGAGAAGTTGAAAAGTATCTTGTTTAATCCCAATATTATTGCTCTCTTTGTAGGATTAATGATTTTTGCTTTTTCCATTAGATTACCGTCATTTCTTAATCAAATGGTCGGTTATATCAGTTCGATCAATACCCCAGTTTCGATGCTCGTGATCGGAAATAGTTTGGCCAATATTGTTTTTAAGAATTTTAGACTGGATCGTTCGCTTACATTGTCTTTATTTTTAAGAAATTTAGTTTATCCCATAGTTACTAGTATAATTATGCATGTTTTTGGGGTAACGGGGGTCCCTCTAGCGACTGCGATCTTGATGATGTCATGTCCAGTTGGAGGGATGGTCGTTTTGTTTACTTTGCAAGTTCATGGTAAGCAGGAGCCTGCAATTACCTTGATGGCGGTATCGACTATGTTGAGTTTAATCACTATTCCAGCAGTATTTTTGTTTAATAATTTATTGGGTTAAATATGAGGCTCATTGAAGCAGGTCAATAGCAGTGACAAAATTTATCTCTAATGCGATAATGGTCGTAAATATTTGTGAGAATGGAATGACTATATGAAGTCCAATAAAGCAATTACGACTCAGGCAAATCAATTGATGACAGTCTTTAAAGTAGAAAATGCTGCTAGCGGTGTAGAAGTGCAAAAAATCATCGATGAGGCCCAAGAAAAATTAGATAAACGACAGGCTTCACCGCAAAAAGTCATTGAGGAAGTAGTATTGGCGATGTATTCTTTGAAGGTCAAGGGAATTATTTCTATCAGTGATGCCACGTTTAAGACTTTAAAAGAAATGGAAAAGCTCTCTCGTGAACGAAGCTGGTTACCTTTCAGACCGTATGATCCCTGGTAATATCAAAATCTTAACAAAACGACTGTGTGTTGTTTTTTTTTGCTTTTTTTGAGGATAAAGTTCGCTAATTTATCTTTTTAAAGTATTTATGTATAATAATATTCGGTTTTAGTTTGAATGATTGGCAGTGCTTTGTTACAATTATCAAGTGTGTACGAGCACAAAGTTAAATTTATTATTAACAATTAAATTAATGAGGTGAATGGAATGTCATCAGTAGTAGTAGTTGGCAGTCAATGGGGCGACGAGGGAAAAGGCAAGATCACAGATTTTCTAAGTCAAGATGCTGAAGTTATTTCGCGGTATCAAGGCGGGGATAATGCTGGACATACGATCGTATTCAATGGAGAAACTTATAAATTACGCTTGATCCCGTCAGGTATATTTTATTCAAACAAGATAAGTGTGATTGGTAATGGAGTTGTTTTAAATCCGAAATCTCTTACAACGGAAATTGATTATTTGAATAATAGGGGGATTTCGACTACTAATTTGCGAGTTTCAGACCGGGCACACGTTATTTTGCCATATCATATCGTTTTGGATAAACTACAGGAAAAATCTAAAAAAGGTAATAAGATCGGTACTACTGCTCATGGCATTGGTCCTGCTTATATGGATAAGGCTGCTCGTATCGGAATTCGAATTGCTGATTTATTAGATAAAAATATTTTTGCTGAGAAGCTAAGGATCAACCTAGAAGAAAAGAATCGTTTATTTAAAAATATGTATGCTTATGAGGGAGAACCACTTGATTTCGATAAGATGTTTGAAGAATATTATGCGTATGGTCAACGTATTAAGGAATATGTGACTGATACCTCAGTCGTTTTGAATGAAGCATTAGATGCTGGCAAACGTGTGCTATTTGAAGGGGCACAAGGTGTTATGTTAGACATTGATCAGGGGACCTACCCGTTTGTAACTTCATCTAACCCAGTCGCAGGTGGTGTAACGATCGGTAGTGGTGTTGGCCCCTCTAAAATCAACAAAGTTGTGGGTGTATGTAAAGCATATACATCACGCGTTGGGGATGGGCCTTTCCCAACAGAATTACTAGATAAAACTGGCGATCATATCAGAGAAGTTGGGCATGAATATGGTACAGTTACTAAGCGTCCACGACGGATCGGCTGGTTTGATAGCGTGGTAATGCGTCATGCTAAAAGAGTTTCAGGGTTGACCAACCTTTCTTTGAATTGTCTAGATATTTTAACTGGTCTTGATGAATTGAAGATCTGTACCGCTTATGATTTAAAGGGGGAAAAGATTTATCATTACCCAGCTAATTTAGAAGAATTGAAAGCCTGCAAGCCGATTTATGAAACACTGCCTGGTTGGACAGAGGACATCACTTCTTGCAAGACTTTGGAAGATCTACCAGAAAACGCTAGAGCTTATCTGCATCGTGTGCAAGATCTTGTTGGAGTGAAAATTTCAACTTTCTCTGTCGGTCCAGATCGTGCGCAAACAAACGTTTTAGAGAATGTTTGGGGAATTTGATCCAAGTGAGAAAGTTTATTTTATGAAGTACTGAAAACTAAATTTGAATAATACTGAATAAGTCACCCAAACAATGTTTTGGATGGCTTTTTATTATAGAAATTTGGTTCTTTATCAAGTGGTACTGATGA
>NZ_AZFI01000209.1 GCF_001435755.1 Ligilactobacillus acidipiscis DSM 15836
CAACGAAAAGTATGAATAATTCAGGATTATTGGAATTTCTTAAAATCCAGACTTTAACATTTAACCACGATGAATGTTATTTGGTCGATAGATATATGAATATGGTCGATTGTCATAATTCCAATGCCAACTATACGGATAGTCTTGGACTGCCTGATTTTTAGCATTCCTGCCATTTCTATCCTGTTCATGTGCGTTTACCGATACCCCATGAGGATCTGAACCACCAGTAGAAATAATTTTTGAATATGACCACCTGCACCAGCACTAGCACCTAATTTACCCCAAATAACGATATCACCATACCTTGGAGTATATTTTGCTGTACCTTGAGCAACTAAATGAACTAAATGATAGCCATTATTATTCAAGTATCCATGGATTGACTCAGTATTATAACCGCCCCAACGACTTGCAGAAGCAGCTGGTTTACCGGCACCTGCACTCCAGAGAGCTTGGGTCATTGCACCAGAACAGTCAGCAGTTCCATCAGAACCATTTCTCGAACCAAACATTGAATAAGTTAACTTTCCTCGATGATTATTAAACCAATTCAGTACTCTCTGAGTAAATCCTTGGAATACACCATTAGAACCAAACCGGTAATTAACGCCACTAATATTTACCGTACCAGTTGAACGAGCTCCAGTAACAGGGTTTAGATAATATTGGTGTTCACCGATAACTTGCCAACCATAAAGCATAGAGCCATTTGAATTATAGTACACCGTCTTATTACCATTTTTCAGATAAGTAAAACCAACACTCATAGCGCCAGTAGTTTCATCAAAATGATGCCAACTACCATTTACTTTATGCTCACCATAAATCATCCAACCATTATTATCATAGAAAGTCGTTTTATTATTGAGTCTTGTAAGTCCTTTAGCCATCGCACCAGTCTTATCATCAAAATAATACCAATGACCTTGATAATGCATCTCACCATGTACCATTTTGCCTTGTACATCATAATAGGCAATTTTATTTTGCCCTGGCACATTTTGGAAGCCGCGTTTCATGGCACCATTTCCTAAATCAAAAAGATACCAAGCATCATTGATTTTTTCTTGACCGTAAACTTTAGTACCAGACGTAGCTAAATAATAGACTGTATTATTACCACGAGTTACGAAGCCAGTTATTACTTGCCCATTTCCACCATTTTTAAAGAGATAAGTCTTTTTATTAAAGTTAACTTCTCCAACTCCTAAAATAGCGCCTGTCTGCTTGTCAACCTCATATCGTGTACCATTATCTGCCTGAACATTACTAATGCTCATTTGCCCATTGTTATTATAGTACTTTAAGACACCAAGATTTTGATCAAAGAAGAATCCTGTTTGCATCGCCCCTTCTGGCGTACTAAACATATATTTGTGTCCGTTTATGCTTTGCTGTCCATATAACATCTGACCATTAGCATCATAATACACAGTTTTCTTTAAATCTTTTAATCTCACAAATCCTGTACTCATTTCACCGGTGATTTCATCGAAGTGATACCAGTGTCCACCGATATTCCGTTGACCATACTGCATTCTACCATTTGGGTCATAATAGACTGTCTTGACAGCTGCTCCTTCTGGGACATTTGTAAGTCCTCTTGCTGCTTGACCTGTTTGCTGATCAAAATAGTACCAGCCGCCATTGATCTTCTTTTGTCCTGTAAACATCTTGCCATCATTTTGGAAGAAGTATAGCTTATTGCGATAATGAAGCAATCCTTTTTGCATGGCACCAGTCATATCATCGAATAGATATTTATGGTTGGCAAGATTTTGAAGCCCATACTGCATATGTCCATCATTATTATAAAAGACCGTCTTTCTATCTTCCTTTAAATAAGTCAGGCCCCGACTCATTTCCCCGGTTGTTTCGTTGAAATGATACCAATAACCATTAACTTTTTGTTGTCCATACTGCATTTGCCCTTGCGGATTGTAATACACTTTTTTTACATTATTGCCAGCTGGAACCTCCGCAAAGCCAGTTGCTTTCTTACCTGTATTCTTATCAAAATAATACCAGTGACCGTCCATTTTTCTTTCGCCCGTGAACATTTGACCATTGTTATTAAAAAAGTACGTGTTTCCTTGATATTGGGCTGATCCTCTGTGCATAGCCCCAGTTGGTGTGTCGAATAAGTATTTTCCCCCATTTACATTTTGAAGTCCATAACGCATTCGTCCTTGTTCATCGTAAAAGACAGTCTTTTTATCATCTTTCAAATAAGTCAAACCAGTGCTCATTGTGCCGTGAATCTCATCAAAATGGTACCAATAGTTTTGAATAAATTGCTGACCATACAGCATCTTACCGGAATTATCATAATAAACTGTCTTTTGTTTATCACCTTCAGGGATCTGGTTAAAACCAGTTAAATTATTACCATTCTGGTCAATCAAATACCAGTAACCATTGCGTTTTACTTCCTTAGGGGCACTTTGACTTACACTTTTCTTCATTAAACGCGAAGGATCATTGTTTTGTTCTTGATCATTCTTTTTTGTGACATCATTATTTTGTAAGGTTTGATGTTCAATGCTCTGAACAGAAGATTCTTCCTTATTCTGAAGATCATTAACATTGCTCTGCTGAGCATTGTCAGTATCACCTTCATTTACATCATTGCTTTTTTCTGGCGAAGCGCTATTACTAATTGCGTTTTCTGAAGACTCTATCTTTTCTGAGTCTTTTTTCTGTTCAACAGGATCAGTCACGTTATTTGCTGATTGCTTAGCATCTGATTCACTCTTTGTTTGTTCTGCCTTACTTTGCGTAGTTTCAACTAACGGAGCTTTCTCAGATGTGTTGTCTTTAGTGTCAGCAACTTGATTTGCTTTTTTGGTATCTTGTTTTTGCTCAAGTTGAACTGTTTTTTGAGAAGTCTGTGAGATTTGATCAGCTTTAACAGAACTATCGTTACTATGTATCCCAGCTACCATTCCAAGCAAAACTAGCGGAGCAACCACCCAAGTTGGTAGCGTCAAGAATCTTGTGTAAATGAAA
>NZ_AZFI01000021.1 GCF_001435755.1 Ligilactobacillus acidipiscis DSM 15836
GTTAAGCGCAAGCTTTTGCATTTCGTAACCTAACTAATAACAAGGTGAAGTGAACTACATAAAAGTCGTCGACTATCGGACTTTTGGTTCACGCACCCCTTCTACAACCTAAAATGACTGATCTACGATTGCCGCAGGAATATCTTCTCGCTTAGGTTGACTTTGAGTCCTATGCTTATCAACATACATATTTTCCTGTTTTTCCAAGCTGTGTTGGATCGTATCCATCATTTTTTTCTGGTAAGCCAAGGCTTGTTGGGTCAACAATAAATTGGTTTCTTGCAACTCCTGGATCTCTTGAATCAGCATCTTTGTTTTGTCGCCAATTTCACCAGTATACTTATCAAAAATCAGTAAGAAATCTTCCTTTTGCGGAACAATTCCATTTAGCGATTCTCCGTCATCAAGAACTAAAAACTTTTGTTCACGTTTTAGTATTTTGATAAATAATTTAAGCTTAGCCTGAAATGCCCTTTCATTCATCTTTATTTCCTTCTTGTTTCATTTCCTGGAACATCTGATCAGCAATCTTTTCTGGTGAGACCTTATATGTTCCGTTTGCCAACTGCTGTTTGATTTTGTCGACCTTAGCTGCATCCACATCAGCGTCTATATCACGATTTTTAGCGTTGTTTACTAATCTTTGAGCAGTATCTGATAACTTAACATTAGGCTGTCGCAATGCACCCTTTTTCGTGGTTTTCGAGGCTTGCTTTTGGTAATGGTTTTGTATCATCTGTGAATTTATTGAAGAAATATCTCGATTAATTTTCATGCGAATGCCTCCTTTTTCCTTTTTGACTTTACAAATACAGTTATCGGCCAAAATAAAAAAAAGTTAAACCTAAAAGTTCAACTTTTTTTAACTTAATTTATTTTATTGATCCTTTGTTTTTGAGAAATGATCTTATTGATCCGCACACCAAAGTTTTCATTGATCACAACGACTTCACCAGTTGCGATCAATTTCCCGTTCAACATGATCTCCAAAGGTTCGTCTGTTAATTTATCAAGTTCGATAACCGAGCCCGTATTAAAGTTTAAGATATCTCGAACTGCCTTCTTAGAACGGCCCAAAACAACGCTTAGGTTTAAAGGAACATCTAAAATTAAATCTAAGTTATCGCCACTGACTTCTTGATGACTGGACAATTCTTCAAATTCAGGTTTAGAAATTTCCATGCTTGTAACCTGTGCCTTTCCTTGTGGTTGTTCATTGCTTGACTTTTGCGGAATCTTAACTTGCTGTGGAGTTGGTTGTGGTTTACTAGCAGTTTGCATTTCGTTGTCTACTGATTCTGCTACATCATGCTTGACAACTGTTGCCTTGTCAGACATCATTGCTTTCACAATATCTCTGACCATTTCCAAAGAAAAGATCTGCATAATTTCACTTTCGATCAATCCTTCTACATCCAATTTAAATGAAATACAGTAGATTTCTTCTCCGCGGTCTAAAGAGTTTTCATCCACATCGTCAGGATTTTCCCACAAGTGCACCTTAGGTGGAAAAATATCAACTTTTTGGTTGATCATAGTGGCCATGGACGTTGAAGCTGAACCAATCATTTGGTTCATTGCTTCACTCACAGCACTTAGCTCGACTTCAGTAAATTCTTCTGAAGCTGACTTTCCATCGCCGCCCATCATCAGATCAGCAATAACCGTTGCATCACTGACCTCTAGCAACATTAAGTTAGTTCCTGCCAAACCTTCACGAAATTCAACGGTCGTAGCGACCTTGGGTGCATGGATCTGGTCGAGTAATTCACCAAAATGGATTTTTTTAACACGTGGTGTCGTAATTGCCACACGATGAGTCAGAATTGATGACAGAGTTGTTGCTGCCTGTGACATGGAAATATTACCAACTTCACCGATCAGGTCTTTGACCCCTTGGCGATCTAACCCCTCCAATAATTCTTCATCATCTGATTGCGCAGCTTCTTGAGTATCACTGCCATTCATCAAAGCATCTATTTGTTCTTGTGTTAAACTCTCCGTCATTCTTCTTCCCCCTCGATCTTGCTCAATAACTCAATTGCGAATTGTCCATTCTTTTTCCCTGGTTTGACCCAGTAAAACGGTCGGTCTTCAATGTACGTATCTAACGGACTGGAGATTTTAGAGTCCAGCTTGATGACATCGCCTGGTTCTAATTTCAAGAAATCAGCCAAGTCCATTTGGGTGTTGCCCAAAGCGACTTCCATTGGCAGATCTATTGCGTTTAACCCGTGTTTTAATTCGCTTTGGTCATCTTCACTTAATTCCTGGCTTGAGTCAAACCAATTATGCAAACTCAATTTATCTAGGATACCTTCGAATGAAACATAAGGAATACACAAGTTAATAAATGTTGAAACTCCGAAAAGCTGTACTGTGAAAGTAGCTAATACGACTGGTTCATTAGGTGATAAGGACTGTAGTAATTGTGGATTTGTTTCTAGAGATTCAAGCTCAACATCAAGTGTTAGGACTTCTTTCCAAACCGATTGCAAAATTTTAGAGAATTCACTCATAACTTCATCCAATAAACTTAATTCGATATCTGTAAAACCATTTTTGTCCAAAGGCGGTTGATTTTTTCGGTTACTCTCCAAATCAGCACCGCCACACAACAATTCGACTAAAGTCATACATAGTTGGGGATTGATTTCGATCATGTGTGATCCTTTAAGTGGAGCTGCTTTAAACATTCCAATCAAAGTCACACGTGGGATTGAATGAATGAATTCGTCATAACTGATCTGCTCGATCGATGCTAATTGCATATCCAAGTTAGTCCGCAAGATATTTGAAAGAACATTGCCGCTCATCTTAGCGAAGTCTTCAAAAATCATGTGTAAAGTATTTATATATTCTTTAGATAGCCGTGTCGGTCTTCTAAAATCGTATGGCTTCGCTTGTGATTCGTCATTTTGTTCTTCATCGATCACTTCTTCGTCTAATTCACCCGAATCATAGGCATTTAAAAGTGAATCGATTTCCTGCTGTGATAACACCTGATCCACAAAGACACTTCCTCTCGCTTATTAGTTCATTCCACAATTAAAAAATCTTATCATTAACGTCGATCACATCAGCAATCGTTTGTTCACCCAAATCTACCACACCGGTAAAATAAAGGGCGGCTTGATCTTCACTTAGTTGAATATCATCAGGATCAACATCCACAACTTCGATCACTTCATCGATCAATAATCCACGACGTTCATCATCTTTTTTCATTATCATAATATTTCGGTTTGTTTTTGATTCCGGCAGTCCTACTAACTGTGCCAAGCTGATCACCGTCAACACTGTGCCTCGCAAATTTATCAAGCCCTTGACCCAAAGCGGAGCAAGCGGGACTTTGGTAATTTGAACCGTATCAACAACTTCTTCTACAGTTCCTGCGGCTATCAAATAATGTTGCTGATTCATTTTAAACAAAATCATCTGCATAAAAACACACTCCCTTTCTTAATTAAATTCAGTCAATAGAACTTTAATTAAGACAATGCCTTATCTAAGGCTTTGATCACCCGATCAGTATCAAAAGGTTTGACGATAAAATCGACTGCTCCAGCTCTGATAGCATCCATGACCATTCCTTGTTGGCCCATCGCACTGCACATCACAACTTTTGCATTGCTATCAAATTCCTTGATCATTTTCACGGCCTGAATCCCATCCACATCCGGCATGGTAATATCCATTGTTACCAAGTCCGGTTTCTCAGATTGATAAAGGTCGAAGGCTTCCTGCCCATTTTGTGCTTCTCCAGCGACCTCATAGCCGTTCTTTTCTAAAATATCCTTTAATTTCATTCTCATAAAAACAGCGTCATCAACGATCAAAACTTTATTTGCCACGCGACATTCTCCTCTCAAACTCCAAGTGATTTTATCATTTTGTCAATTACACCCAACTCTGGGATGAAGTATAGTGAAGCTTCCAGGTAATTAGAATCATAAGTAAATTCATTTCTGATCACCATGATCTCATCACCAAACTGTTCAAATTCCATATATGCACTACTGATCACGGCACCAAACATATCAAACGAACTTACCGGAACTTCTGGTTTTAATTTCTTTTCCAGCATCCCGCCAATCGATGTTAAAAATGAACTTGAAACAATGTTGGTCAATTCACTAACTGCAGAAACCTTAATTTCTTCGGTCACACCTTGATCTGTTCCCATCATCAAACTTGAGATCTCTTTAGCGGCCGGGTCCGTAATAACAAATAGCATCGCACCCTTTAAGTCACCATGGATGCTGCTCAAGACGGCATAAACTTCTTGGTCATCGGCCATGACTTGCTGGTAAAGCTCGTCATAACTTAAGATATTGACTTCTGGAACACGCATCCTGATCACACTACCAACCATTTGCGATATTGTTGTAGCTGCTTTGCCGCCGCCAATATTCATAACTTCTTTTAACGCATCTAATTGTATGTTTGAATATGCCATCTTAACCCACCTGTGCGTCTTTACAGATCGTATTGACGTCCAAGATCAATGCGATCGAGCCGTTGCCAAGGATCGTCGCGCCTTGGAATCTTTTGATTTTTTGCAACATCGGATCAATCTTCTTGATCACGATTTCTTGCTGTCCGATCAATTCATCAACTACGATCCCAAAGTCTTTATTATCACCCTTGATCAAGATCATATATTTCTTTCCCTGATCCTTTTCAGGGATATTCAAAATGTTGGCAGTCCGGATCACTGGTGTCAATCCTGTCTGTAAAGGATTGACTTCCTGACTAGCAGTTTGTAAAATATTATCTTCATGGATCATTTCGACCCGTTCAACAACATCTAACGGGATAGCAAATGTTTCTTCGCCTAGTTTGACCATCAGTGCCTGAATAATAGACAAGGTCAACGGTAATTTGATAACTGTTTTCGTACCCACATTGACTTTACTGTCAACTTCCAATGAACCGCCCAGTTCGTTGATTTTAGCTTGAACAGCATCCAAGCCGACCCCACGTCCTGAAATGTTAGTGATCTTTTTAGCCGTTGAAAAGCCAGGATTAAAGACTAACATTTGCAGCTCTTTATCACTCATACCGGTCGTATCGATTCCACGCTCTTCAGCGGTAATTTTAAGGACTTGTGGATCAAGGCCTTTACCATCATCGCTCAAAGTGATCATGACCTTATTTCCTTCTTGATAAGCCGATAATTTTATCTTTCCTTCTTCCGGTTTGCCAAGTTTCTTTCTGTTTTCAGCATCCTCGATCCCATGGTCGGCTGAATTTCTAACTAAATGGATCAAGGGCTCACTGAGTTCGGTAACCACAGTTTTATCTAATTCAGTTTCTTCGCCCTCAATTTCAAGAGTCATCTTTTTATTTAACTGGTTGGAAAGATCGCGAACCATCCGTGGAAAACGACTAAAGACAACGCTGACTTGCTGCATCCGAATTTTCAAAACCAAATCCTGCAGTTCAGATGTCAAGCGTGAAACCTGTTCTAAAGATTCATGCACTTCTTCTAAATTTTGGCGACTATTGGCATCTTCTAGTTGATTGCGATAAACGACCAACTCAGATACAACATTCAAAAAGGTATCCAACCGAGAAAGATCAACTCTGATCGACTGATTTTTGGCATTTTTTTGATGCGAAGTGCTCTTCTTAGACGGGGCTTTTGCTTTCTTAGGTTCAGGAGCAGCGCTTTTTTTCTCAGTAGTATTTTCTTTGTCAACAGCTGGTTGTGCGTCTTTTTGTGGTTCTTCAGCGGCTGTCTTTTGAGTTTTCTCATCGAATTCTGCCGTCAAAACTTCAGCGATCTCACTACTAGATTCAATAATCTTCTTAATGTCATCTTGATTACTTTCAGTTAGGATCAACAATTTGAAATCTGTATCAAAATTGCCTTCTTCCAGCTGGTCAGGAGCCGGTTCAGTGTGAATAATATCTCCTTCACTGTCGAGCTTATCGATGACTAAGAATGCTCGTGGGCCTTTCAGCATTGACTCTGGATCGATTCGAACTGCCGCACTGATCACATTAAGATGTTGTGTTTTAGCCTGTTCGATCACTGATAAGTCAGCTTCTTCTAAAGTTTCAAATTTCAGTTCGAGCTGACTATCTTCTGGAGCTTTCTTCTCATCTACATTTTTATCAGCGGTTTTTGTTTGGCCGCCATCTAATTCATTTTCAACTTTATCTAATTCATTCCATAATTCTGTGATCTGATCTTCGCTTTGTTCTTCTTCATCTCGCAAGCCGTCTAGAAGTTCGGTCAATTTATCTAAGCACCGAAAAATCAGAGAAATATGATCACTTGTTACCTTCAACTTGCCTGATTTGAAAAGATCAAAAATATCTTCCATTTTATGAGTCAACTTGCTCATGACAGTATATCCCATAGTTGCTGACATTCCTTTTAGGGTATGTGCAGCTCTAAAAATTTCATTGATCAAATCGATATTGTCTGGTTCTTTTTCAAGTTCTAGAATATTATCATTTAGTTGCGTTAAATTATCTTCGCTTTCTTCGAAAAAGATATCGCGATAAACACTATTATCGTCAGCCATCAATGATCCCCCCATTCAAATTATTTACACCTAAGCACGAATGGTCTGTGCTTATTGTTAAAGTCCGCTAATGCTCGACTTTTAACCGGCTCACTCCACCTTGTTTTCTTAGTCAGGTTGCTTGAGACAGAAAGCTCCGCCTATCCAACATTAGTTCCACATCGCAAAATACGCAATCTGAATCTAGTGTCCGATAGTGCTCACTTTCTCCCGTCTCACTCACCTTGTTTCTCATATATAAACGACTCTATTTTCTTTAACCCCAGCTTTTCTGCGCTGTTAAGTGTTTCTGTTGCTCCCGTGAACAATATTCCACCTGGTACCAGCGCCTCACTTATTTTTTGATAAACTCGATCGCGTGCCTCGGGTTTGAAATAAATCGTTACATTGCGACAAATTATCGCATGAAAACCTGATTCATACTGGTCAGCCAATAAATCATGTTTCTTGAACGAAACTCGTTGTTTGACGGCTGGTCCTATTTGATACTGGTCTGGTCCTAATGACTTAAAATATCGTCTAACATCAGTATCAGAAACATTTTTTAACTCATTTGTCGAATACTGACCTAAACGTGCTTTCTTTAAAATGTCATCATCAATATCCGTTGCTAGAACATTGCCCATAAGATGATTTTTTTCTAAGATCATCGCTAAGGTGTATGGTTCGGCGCCGGTCGAACAAGCCGCACTCCATAGTTTCAAATTATTAAATTGTGGAGCAACTTTTTCTAACAAACATTTTTCAAAATTACTAAATATTTCTTGATTGCGGTAAAATTCAGTCACATTAATTGTCAAATGCTCGATAAACTTCGCTCGTTTGATTGGATCTTTGTCCAAAAGGTGTTCATATTCATGCAACGAGTTGACCCCGTTTTTATCCATAATATTTTTGATCCTGCGTTGCATTTGTCTTTCTTTATAATCATCGAGATGGATATGATATTTCTGCTCCACCCACCTATTAAAATCAGTAAAATTTTCTTCCAACATTTTAATTTCACCCAACGATCGTCTGTAGTATTTTCCCGATCTCATGCAAACTTACAACTTCATCGACAACTTGAGCTTCAATTGCAGATCTTGGCATTCCAAAAACGGTACAAGATTCCTGATCTTCAGCTATTACATAACCGCCTTCATCCATGATTGTTTGCAATCCTGCCGTTCCATCATGCCCCATTCCAGTCAGGATAAAAGCTGTTAAATTAGCACCATAATGAGCAGCCGCCGTTTCAAACAAGTAATCAACGGCTGGCCTTGTCCCATGCATCTTCGGACGTTGATCTAACTTGAGCCGGTCACCTTGGATCGTCATGTGATAATTACCAGGACACAAGTAGATCTGATTTTTGACCAGCATATTATCACTAGCCTCAACGACTGTAGCGCCGCTTTCTTCATTTAAACGCTCAGAAAACGTGCGGGTAAATCCCGCTGGCATATGTTGTACGATAAAAACAGGAATGTTTGTATGACTCACACCTTTAATAATTTCTAATAGTGCTTTTGGTCCACCCGTTGATGAGCCGATCACAACGGCTTGGGGCCTGATGTTACGCTTTTTATGTGCTCCGTTGGGTTTGGCTTTATGATTGGCAGCAACTGGCGGTTTACTAGAACGTCCGCAAATATTTTTGATCTTTGCATACAGTTCTCTGACCCACTCGTCTTGAATTTCCATCAGGTTCACAGGTTTTTCGATAAAATCGGCCGCACCATATTCTAGAGCTTTGATGGTTACTGCCTGATCACTGACTGCACTTAGCATTATGACCGGGATAGAATAATCCTTTTTGATCTGTCTAAGGGCGCTCAAGCCATCCATAACAGGCATTTCAATATCCATTAAAATTAAGTCAAAATCATTATCTGCATCAAGGATATCCAAACAATTTTGACCGTTTCGTGCAATTCGAACCGTTGAAACACTGGGCATTTTATTCAATATATCCGAGATCACTTTGCGCATAAATGCAGAGTCATCAACCATCAAAATCCTATTCATAAGGTATAAGAATCCTTTCACATCTTTACTTTTCACTCTTAAACAACATTCTCAAGTCATCAATGAGCAAATTTTCGCTAATTAAAAAACAGTACATAGTTTTTAAATGTATCTATTTTCCTGTCTCACGACCCTGATCAAGGTCGAAAAATCGTTTAAATCGACGACCATGGTCCTTCCGTTGCTGCCGCCCGTATCTTGGCCAACTAACGGGATCTGCAGGCTTGCCAACTGATTTAAAACAGCGTCAACATTTCTCTGACCAATATTAGCTGTCGTGAGGTTGTTTTTAAATCTAAACATATTTGCACCACCAGAGATCTTAGCTTGAAATTTAGCTCGTGGTGCTTTTTGCTTAAGTTCTTTGACCATCAGGGGTAACGCCGTATTGGCATACTTAGCCAAGTTCAAACCTGAAGTCCCGTTCTTTTCAAACGGTTTACTATCAGGGAGCATAATATGACTCAATCCACCGATTTTTGAAACTGGATCATAAACGATCGTTCCAATACAAGAACCTAGCCCCACGGTCATTATTTTATTAGGCGCGTATGAAATTTTATAATCAGAGATTCCTACCCTGGTTTCGTTAGTGTTCTGCAGCATCATCCGTATTCTCTTCTTTTTCTGAATTTTCAGTAATGGAATCTACGGATGAAATGATCTCCTCTTCTTGTGAAGAGTTGAAAATATAATCTAAGTTCAACTCGATCACTACTTCATCGCCCATCTTCAAAAATTGACTGATATACGGGCGCTTCAGTGATGATCTGTCCAAATCTTTTTCATAATCCGTCTCAGTCAGCGACATGATCCCTACGATCTCCTCGACAAAGATCCCCATCGTCCGTTCGCTCCAATGTGCCAAGATCACCTTAGAGTCCAGCGTTGCAGGCGATAATTCGCCGTAAAGCCGCTTACTAAGATCAACGATTGGCAACATCTGTTCTTGATATTCATACACACCTAATACATAGTCTGGCACTTCCGGCAACGAGATAAACTTTTCAGTTTCGATCACTCGTTTAACCATTTCAACTGGCAAAGCAAAAACTTGCTTATGACTTTTAAAAACAACATATTGTCCCATTTTTGTACCCCTCTTTAACTTCTACAACTAAGAATTGACGCTGCTAGTTTTTTAATTTGAAACTGCCGATTTGCAAACGTCTGATCTCATCAGCTTGTTGAAGCTGTTCGACACTTTTTTCGAGTTCTTCGATCAAGGAATAAAAATCATCCAAGTTAGCCGAGACTTCCTGTGTACTTGCAGAAGTTTCAGCGATCTGTGAATCCATTTGCTGAATAGAATTATTGACTGCATCTTTTTTATCTTTGATCTCATCTGCATGTGAACTAACATCGGTTAGGCCATCGCTCAACTGCGTGACATCCTCGGTGATTTGTTCGCTAGCCTTCAGTACACCAGAAATATTCATCTGCTGTTGCTGGCTGCCCTTGTATGATGCATCCAGATCAACAGTCATTTTCTTAGACTTAGCACGGATCGATTCGATCAGTTCTCTAATATTAGTGGTTGATTTGCCGGATTGTTCTGCCAGATCACGGACTTCCTCAGCAACGATTGCAAAGCCTTTACCTGCCTCGCCTGCACGAGCCGCCTCTATTGAAGCATTCAAAGCCAACAAATTAGTCTGTTCTGAAATATCATTGATCAACTGCACGATATTGCCAATACTTTGAATATCTTGATTCATCGCCGTCATTTCAGAAACAATCTTCTTTTGACTTTCTGTTTCTTGGTTCCAAGACCGTGAAACTTGGCGCATCATTTCCATGTTTTGAATATTACTTTGCTTTGATTCGTCAGCATAGCTATTCATTTTTTCAATTTTCTGGCGTATCTCTTCAATTTGGTCACCAAAAACATTCATTTGAGCAACTGTACTTTGAGAAGCTGTTGCTTGCTGTCCAGCATTAGTAGCAATAGTCCCCATCGCTTGACGGACACCATCGATCGAACTTTTAGCGTGCGTCGATTTTCCACTTAGATCGTTGACCATTGTTTCCGACTGCTCAGTTTCTTCCTTGATCCCAGTTAATAAAGCTGAAAATGCATTGGCTAAACCAAGCAACTGGTCACGAGTTTTAATAAACATTGGGCTTTGGCCGGGAACTTTGCCGATCTCGTCGATCTGACTGAAATCTCCCTCTACCATCTTACCGACCTGAACAGAAAGTTTTTTTAATCCGCCGGCTTCTCCTCCTGTTACTGCCGTATTTTTATGACCAAATAGTACATACAAGAGATGCAAAGCGACTACAATGACCGCGAGTATCCAAAACCTTCTCATCTCCGCTGTCTGTGCCGAGCTTAAAACAAAAGCCCGAAAAACAATTAAAACAATGACTGTCCCTAAAACTGGCAAGAAAGCTACTTCGGAGTTAACTTTTTTAGCCGTCTTCTTACGTTTTTCCATTTGTTTTCCTTCCCCATATAAAAGATTTGGTATCTGTCATAATACTCACTTAAGCAAAACGACACTCCAATCTGTTATATCGGTTAAAATTTTATTTTTTTAACCGTTTACCAAACATAGACATCTTTTGGATCAGAAAATCTTGAATATCCACCGTCTGGATCATCTCGGATCAGTTCTCCATTTTTTAGTTCCAAAGTTCGATGACGCAAAGAATTAACCATGGTACTGTCATGTGTTGCTAAAATGATCGTTGTCCCCATCTGATTCAGGCGAAAGAAAATTTGCATGATCTCTTTGGCCGACTTAACGTCTAAATTAGCAGTAGGTTCGTCCGCGATAATAACTGGCGGATCATTCAATAACGCACGAGCGATCGCAATTTTCTTTTGTTGCCCGACTGAAAGTTCCTGAGGCAACCGCTCAATAAATAGCATCATTTCGACACTGGTCAATACCTCTGCCATCCGCTCTTCCCACTTTTCAGTGGGGATCTCTAGCGCTGACATACAGGTTTCCATATTTTCTTTGATCGTCAATCGCGGTAAAAAAAGGTCTTTTTGCGAAACGATCCCCAATTGACGGCGTAGTTTGTATATCTGTTCATTTCTCAAATATTCAATTTCAATATTGCCGATCCGGGCTATACCAGAATCAATGGAGCGTTGAGCACTTAAGATCTCAAGTAAAGTTGTTTTCCCAGCCCCACTTGGACCAACTACATAAACAAATTCACCTTGTTCGATCACGCATGAAATATTTTTATTTGCCCAAACATTGCCATATTTTTTTGTTACATTTTTAAGTTCGATCAATTTTTTCTCCTAAATCAGTCGGTAAAGTGGTTGATGGTCTCCATCATTTCATCTGTAGATGAAGCAGCGCGGGCATTCATTTGGTAAGACCTCTGTGCTGTTAATAATTCTGTCATTTGAGTAGCCAGATCTACATTGGAACTTTCAAGAGTTCCTTGCATCACACTACTACCTGCCCCAGCGGCTCTAAAACCGCCATTGGCTAAATACAAGTTATCACCAACTGACACCAATGAATGTGCGTTGTTTGGTTCAAATAAACGTAAAGACCCTAAAACCTGATCACCGGATCTGATCGTTCCGTCTGAAGAAACTTTCAAGTCCCCTGCTGGCCAATTTTGTTCTGGCACCCGCGCGTCAACTGCAACACGATAGCCGTTGCTGGCGATCAAACCACCGTTAGCATCACGATGAAAGTCTCCTGCCTTAGTCAAGTATGTATTACCATCGGGACCAATGATCCCAAAAAAAGCATTGCCGTTAATAGCCATATCAAGTGCACGACCGGTCGTTTCAAATTTTCCGACTTGATCATCGACTCGTGCTCCCGCGGCATTTAGACCAGTATTCGAATCAACTCTTGCATTAGAATTACCAAGTGCACCGTCGCTATTAGTTAAATTATTATTCATCAGCTCATTAAATGAATTGATGATTCCCTTATAGCCTACTGTGTTTGCGTTAGCAATGTTATGTGAAACATTATCCAGATTATTTTGCAAGCCGTTCAAACCTGTTCTGTTAATGGATAAAATAGAATTCAAGTTCATTTTTACTTACTCTCCTCATTTCCTACATGATCTGTTTTCTCAAGCCTATACTAAGTACCATCAAGACTCACTGTACGCCTGAGAAAAATAACAAACTATTTGATCTAGATCCGACCTAGTTGGTTGACTGCCTTATCCAAGGTCGAATTAGTAGCTGATAGCACTTTTTGTTGAGCCTGAAATTGGCGCCCGGTTTCCATTAATGAGACCATCTCATCAGCAGTAGAAACATTAGAATTTTCAAGCATTCCAGCTTGGACCGGCAAATCAATTTGCTGGGCTCCCTGCCCGGTATAAAGCGTTCCGCCGACATTTTGAAGTTGTGCATTTGCTGGGAAAGACACCACCATCAAATTTTGTTGTGCTTGCTGGGCATCAACTGGGCCGCCATTTCGACCTATCACTTGAAAACCTTCTTCAGTGATCAGCTGACCGGCATCATTCACTGAAAAATGACCATCACGCGTATACGCGATTTGCCCATTTCCCATTCTAACGGCAAAAAAGCCATTGCCTTGAACTGCAAAATCCGTTGCCAAGCCTGTCGGTTCAAGCGAGCCTTTTTGCATGTCCAGCGCACTGCCCTGAATTTGATTGCCCCATGTAAAACCGCCAATCTCATGGCGGGTTTCATTTTTGGGACCAGCCTGGTTATTATGTAACTGTGCCTCGTTCATTGTTGCTTCAAACAAATTTTTTTGCAGGTAGCCAGGTGTCTTGATATTAGCGATGTTACTGCTAATATTTTCTTGTTGAGCTTGCAAAACATTAAAACTATGTCTTAAAGTATCAATTCCTCTAATCATCATTTTCCTCCATAAATCCTTTTAGTTTTCCAACTGCACGCCCATGGATCTGTGAAACGCGTGCAATAGAAACGTCTAAGACCAAACTAATTTCTTTAAGTGTCATTTCCTGTTCGTAATACAAACTCAAAACTAATTGTTCTCTTTCAGAAAGCTTGCTGATCGCCGCTGCCAACTCCTGTTTCATTTCTGTTTCCAACAAATGTGCTTGTGCATCGCCCGTTTTTTTATCACGAAAGATCTCTTGTCTGCTAGGCGATTGTTCTGCTGAAAACAAGACATCCTCCAAAGAGATACTAGCCATATAATGCAAGCTATCATAAATATCGTTCAGCTTTTTCTGATTGATTTGGAGCTTACTGCATAATTCTTTGTCAGTAGCTTCTCGTTTCAATTCTTGCTCTAATTCCTGCTTAGCCCGATAATAGCGAGTCAAATTGTCAAATTTATAACGAGACAACCGACCGTGACTGCGGATCTCATCAATGATGGTCCCACGGATCCGTACATAAGCATAACTTTCAAATGGTACTTTCTTTTGTGGATCAAATTTCTTAAGTGCATCGATCAAGCCGATCACTCCAGTATTGAAGAGATCTTCGTAGTCATAATCGGAGCTTTTAACAGTGATCCGAGCGACGACCTTTTCAACTAAAGGCAAATATTTGATAACTTGATCTTCCATATTCATCTCATACAAGAAAAAAGCTCCTTTCTGAAAATACCGGGTGAAGTAATTGTCTTCTATCCTTGTTCCTGCAAATATGTGTTGCAAATTGGAATGTGACGCTTACTTTGGCATAGTTTGTCTCACAAGTCAGAATGTGATGCATACTCTGGCCAGCTATCTTCAACACGCCTTCCCACAGAGTGCCTTCCTAAAATTGCAACTGCCCGACTGCCTCGATCCCGATTTCATTTGGGATCTCATTTAACGACAAAATTGCCAAATCTGGGAAGTTAAACGACAACAACTTTCTAAACGCAGTTCTAGTCTGTGGATTTGTCAAAAGGACAAAGGAAATATTTTCCACCAGCATTTTTTGATTCAGCTGAGTGATCGCATCCAACATCTTATTGACCGTATCCGGCTGCAAAACAGGATACGAGCCAGTTGCTGTTTTTTTAATACTCTGTGCAACCATTTCTTCAATTTTGGGATGCACAGTAACGGCATAAATTTTGTTATCTTCACCGACATACTTGTTGGCAATTGTTCTTCTTAATGCTTGGCGAACGTATTCTGTCAGCGTTTCGGTATCTTTGGTGACGGTCCCATAATCTGCCAGAGTTTCTAAGATAGTTGATAAATCATTGATCGGTACCTTTTCTTCCAACAAATTCTGGAGGACCTTTTCAACTTCTCCTAAGCGTAAAATATCTGGGATCAATTCATCGATCACAACGTTGCTTTGTTGCTTAATGCCTTCCAATAATTGCTTAACTTCTTGGCGTCCCAAAAGTTCAGGAGCATGTGAGTAAATAACTTCCTTCAAATGAGTGGCGATAACAGTCAAAGGTTCGATAACTGTGAATCCTTGCAGGTCAGCCGCTTCTTTATCACTTTCATTGATCCACATCGCTTCTAAATGAAAGGCTGGTTCCACGGCTTGGATGCCATTAAACGGGATCTCATCCCCAGTCGGACTAAAGATCATGTATTTATCAGGATAAATATCACCCGTGCCGACCTCATTGCCCTTGATCTTGATAGAATAATTATTTGCATCCAGGTACAAGTTATCTCGGATCCTCACTGGACTGACCAAGATTCCTAATTCATGAGCAGTTTGTTTACGTAAAGCAGTGATCCGGCTCATCAAACTATTGTCGATCGAACTATCGACCAGCGGTATCAGTGCATAACCAATTTCGATCGCTAAAGTTTCGACTTGGAAATCGGCTACATCTTCGTCTTCTTGGACATCTTTTTTCTTTTGTAAAGCCAAAGTCTGTTTTCGTTGTTGCTCTTCCTTAACTTTCTTAGCATCCTGTTGTTTGATCAGGAAGCTAACACCAAGTAGGGCTAACCCCATAACCATAAAGGGAATAAACGGAAAACCGGGGACAAGGGATAAAACCATTAAGATCCCCGCTACGATCCGGAATATTTGCGGATTGCGCAACGCATCTTCAGCAATATCTTTACCAAACGTACTATCATTATCAGAGCGAGTAACAATAATACCTGAGGCAATTGAGATCAATAGTGAAGGGATCGAACTGACCAAGCCATCACCGATCGACAGCTTGCCAAACTGTGATAAAGCTTCCATTGCGCTGAGATCACCTTTCATAGTAAAGATGATCGTTCCACCGATCAGATTGACTAAAACAATGACGATCCCCGCAATGGCATCACCTTTAACGAACTTGCTGGCACCATCCATCGAACCATAAAAATCTGCTTCACGTTGCAGGTCTTCCCGTCGTTTTCTAGCCTGCTTTTCATCGATCAAACCCGAGTTCAGATCCGAATCGATCGCCATCTGTTTCCCTGGCATAGCATCCAAGGTGAAACGGGCCGACACTTCTGAAACACGGCCGGAACCGTTAGTCACAACGACCAACTGCACGATCATGATGATCACGAACAAGATGATCCCAACAATATAGTTATTCCCTGCCACAACGTCAGCAAAGGCGGCAATAACATGTCCCCCATCACCTTGTGTTAGGATCGCACGAGTCGATGACATGTTTAAACCTAACTTGAACATCGTTGTGATCAAAAGTAAGGTTGGAAAAGTAGTAAATTCCAAGACTGAGTGAGTAAACATGGTGATCAATAATATGTTCATGGCGATCGCCATGTTGATGGTTATCAAAAAATCCAAGACTGGCAGCGGAAGCGGAATGATGATCAAACTAATGATACTGACCACCAAAAGTGAAACGATCAGGTCAGCTGGTCTGAGTGCATTCTTCTTAGCTGCTTTTTGCTTGTTTTTCATCAGTTACTCTCTCTCCTATCAACTCAAATCCGGTTCAACTTTAACCAGACTTATATTTTATACTTAGCTTCTTCATCCAACCGGTAGACCAAAGTGATCAAATCAGCGACTGGCTCAAAAAACTCTTCCGGAATGAATTCTCCTGCCTCGATCTTGGGATAAATTGCTCGTGCCAGCGGTTTATTCTCAATGATCGGTACATCATTTTTTCTGGCTTCTTCTTTCATTTTCATGGCGACCTCATCAGCTCCTTTAGCAAGCAGCTGTGGGACTGGTGTTTCTGTCTTATCATACTTGATTGCCAACGCTAAATGAGTCGGGTTCGCCAAAACGACTGTCGCATCTTTAACTTGGGCGATCGAGTTCCGGACCATCGCCTGATACTTAGCTTTCCGCTGCGCTTTGACCTTCGGATCGCCTTCCATTTGTTTCATTTCTTCTTTGATCTCTTGTTTAGTCATCTTCAATTTCTTAGTCCGACTGAAACTTTGATAGGCAAAATCTGCCAACCCCAAAACCAACAAAACCAAGGCAATCTGCATCCCTAGTTCTTTACAAAAATTGAGAATAAAAAACAAGATCTTGGCAGGACCAACAGAACCAGCATTTAAAATGTCACGTAACGTAGATATGTATTTGCGATAACACAGATATGCGATCAGTAAGAACTTTGCCAGCGTTTTTCCCAGGTTGACTATCGCATCCAGACTAAACATCCTTTTGAAACCACTTAAAGGGTTCAAACGTTTGAAATCAGGCTTTAATGGTTTAGCCGTAAATAAAAAACCAATTTGCACAAAATTCCCCAAAAAACTGATCAAATAACCGACGACCAAGAATGGTGCTGCCACGATCAAAACCATTAAGATCGCCTGCAAGCCAACCTTAGGCAGGTCTGCGTATAAGACCTGGTAGTTATCCAACTGCTCGATAAAGCCTGTCATATAAGGAAAAAACTTGCCTAATCCAAATTGCCAAGCAGGAATAAAGATAAACGAAAAGGTCAATAAAGCCAAAGCAGCTGTTAAGTCTGGACTTCTAGCAACATTTCCCTTCTTGCGCGCATCTCTTTTACGCTTAGGGGTCGGTTTTTCAGTTTTACCATCTTTATCCATGAAATAACCTTTCCTTTATCAGACTATGCCTGACCTACCGAACGCAGGAACTCGACTAGATACTCATATGACTGTGGGATTATCTTTCCCAACAATTCCACGACATTTGGCAGCATGATCAAAAAGATGATCATTCCTACAGTAGATTTAAGAGACAAACTTAACATCAGCACGTTCATTTGCGGCACAGACCGTGACAAGATCCCCAATACAATATCGATCACCATCACAGCAATGATCAAAGGTGCAGCAACATTAAAAGCCATGGCAAGGGTCTTACTAGTCAAAATGACCACACCCTTAACACTTGCATTCGTCAAAGTGGCGGTTCCTAAAGGAACAATCGTAAAAGATAGCATCACAGCGCGAAACAATTCCAGATGCAAATTTAACATGAAGAAAACTGCCAGTGCCAACCAGTAGTACATCCGACCAAATTGTGAACTGGAAACTTCCATTGTCCTGTCATAAGCCTGGCCCATCGAAAAACCATTTTGAAAATCGATCAGGGAACCCGCCATGATCACAGCTTGAAAAACTAGTTGACTAACATAGCCCATGGCAAGCCCCAATAAAGTCTCCTTTAAAGCCGCCAAAGCGAAGATAACCACACTCATCGCCTTGACCTTACCAACTAAAGGAATGGCAGCAACTACCAAACTCCCCCCAACGATCAGCTTAGCAGTATTAGGAAAACTTCTTTGTGATAAAATCGGCGCTGTGACCATAAAAGAAAATATCCGGCAAATCACCAAACTAACTAATTGTACTTCGGCCACTGACGTCACATCCCCGAGATCAAGCGGAAGATATATTCCGTGAATTCTTTTAGCGTTGTGATCATAAAGTTTCCAGCCAAGATCAGGGTCACAAAAATTGCGACCAACTTAGGGACAAAACTCAAAGTTTGTTCTTGAATCTGGGTCGTAGCTTGAAAGATACTAATGACCAAACCAACGACCATCGCAACTATCACGATTGGACCTGAAACTACTAAGATTCTGATCACCGCTTCACGCATGACCGTCAAGACTAATGAAACAGACATTAAGCTCCCCCTCTAACTGAAACTATGAACCAACGATTCGACTAACAAGTACCAGCCATCTACCATCACGAATAATAATAATTTAAACGGCAATGAGATCATAACCGGCGACAGCATGATCATCCCCATCGCCATCAGCACACTCGAGACGACCATATCTATGATCAAAAACGGGATAAATATCAAAAAGCCAATACTAAAGGCTGTCCGCAGCTCACTAATAATAAAAGCCGGAGTAAGTGTCGTTAGCGGAACTGACTCCACATTTTTATAGCGATGCTTGTCTTTAGAAACATCTAAGAACAATTTGACATCTTTTTTTCGAGTTTCTTTTCCCATAAATTCCTTAAGCCTGACCTCTGAACGGTTGAATGCTTGTTTTTCAGTAATCTCCTGCCGACTATAAGGTTGGATCGCTTCTTTATAGATATCTGTATAAACAGGCTTCATCGTAAACAGGGTCAAAAACAAAGCCAAGCCAAGCAAAACTTGATTTGGTGGGTTTTGCTGCGTTCCTAAGGCACTTCTAGTAAATGAAAGGACCATGATGATCCGTGTAAAAGATGTCATCATGACTAACAACAGCGGGACCACGGATAAAATCGTCATCATCACAAACACATTAACGATCTGCGACGAATTTCCGCTCTGTCCACTATTGATCAAATCAGTAATGCCACGAGAAACATCATTGAGGCCAGCTGCATGCACTGAAACTGGTCGGAACAAGCAAGCCGTTAAGGACAACCCGCTCAGTATTTTACTTTGATTTTTCGTAGTCATTACTTCTTTCTCTTATTCTGCAGCTTGATCGTCTTTTGCTTGAGAATGGCCGCAAAATCTATTTTTTCACTCGCTTGATCATCTGAACTGGTAAATAATTGCTCAACCTCTTCTTTTGATAACTCAGAGATCACCGTACTGCCTTGTTCTGCCAAGCTCATCAAGTAATAGCGCTCGATGACTTGCACGATCCCAAGTGCGGAAGTTTTTGAAACTGGGATTTTCTTGATAACTCGAAATTGCCGCTCCTGTGGAGCAACGAATTTCTGTAAGTATTTTAAAAATAAGTTGATCAAAACGATCACGATAATTAATCCAACCACCATTTTGATCAACGACAACGTTAACTCCATTTGAATACTCCTCGTATGATTTAACTTATTGGATCACAAAATCTGTTACATAAACTTCTTGCACTATTGAACTGCCATAATTTTTATTAATAGCCTCTTTGACTTGTTCTTTGACCTCATCGATACTTTGATTATTTTTCAATAAATCTGCGGCCCTTTTTGGTTTCAAAACACGGATCATGCTGTCACGCACTAAAGGCATGTCTTTTTTTAATGCTTTTGCTTGATCATCGTCAGCCACTAACAAAGAGACCTTTAAGCGTAAATATTGTGGATCAGCTGCATCATCCGTTGCCAAATTAACAATAAACTTTTTGACGTTTACCAGACGCTGTCTTTTAGAAATGGCAGCTCCTGTTTGCACTTTTTCAGCTTTAGGTTTTGCGTCTTGACTATTAAAGTACTTGCCGGAAATGATCGTGCCGGCAGCACCAGCCCCAAATGCTAAAACGACTACTAAAACAATAAGCAATCCCCATTTGATGCCACCTGCTTTAGTTTTAGTTGTTTCTACTTCTTCATTCTTCTTCATTGTTTCCCTCGTTATTCCCTTCAAAAAGATTCTCACCAGAAAAAATTCGGTGACGATATTCTATGATCGCTTCCCTAATTTCAAACACTGTGTCTCTAACTACCAGCGTTTTCCCATCGACAAGCGTGATTACTGTATCTGGGGTTTCATCAATTCGATAGATCAAATCTGGGTTCAAATAAAATTCTTTTCCTTTAAATGAAGTTAACAAAATCATGAACCTGCCCCCCTATTATTTATCCTGTACATAAAATAAAAATTTTACCTTACAGGTTCTTTTTCCCCTTTTGATCAAATTGCTGCGCTCACTATTCTAGGACAGCTCCTCAAGCCAGGACTTTCCGTCTAACCAACTTCTACACCACCATGCTGAAAAACGCATTATGGCCTAGAAGTCCGTTAGTACTCGAGTCCTACCCGG
>NZ_AZFI01000210.1 GCF_001435755.1 Ligilactobacillus acidipiscis DSM 15836
GTGTTGCACTTAACTTGACAATTGAGGGTTTTAAATCTTAACGTTAATAGGCAACTTACTATAACACAGGCAGCAGCAATCAGATATGTGTGCTGTGTAGCTTGTAAGGCTCCATTTTCTTTAGCAAAGTGCATCGAATGGTGTATTGCTAAAGCTGCAATTTTATTTTTTTGGATAATACTCATGATTCCAATTAAGACGGCTGTACCAAATGATCCGGCAACTTGTCGGATCGTAGTATACATTGCAGAACCATCAGGAATGATCTGTGGCGGCAATGAGTTTAGAGCTTCCGTTTGAATTGGCATGATGACCAGTGATAATCCCAATTGTCGTACAGCTTGTGAAAGAGCTACCCAGGCGAATGCTGATGACATTGAAACTCGACTTAACATGATCGTACCAACGAACAAGATCCCTGTCCCGATCATTGACATATATTTAGCACCATAACGATCATACAAGTTACCACTGATCGGTGACATGACGGCGGTGACTAGAGCACCTGGAAGAAGAGCCAAGCCGGAGATCATAGCGCTGTATCCCCGAATATTTTGCATGTATAGCGGTAATAATAACATCCCGCCATATTGAGCCATCATCAAAAAAATGTTAATAGTTACGGAAACGTTGAAATTGTGATATTTGAAAACATTAAAATTAAGCAGCTTAACTTTAGAATGTATTTGTTGATAGACAAAGACGCTAACTATTGCAAGTCCGATGATGACGTAGCCGATCACATGCATTGATGCTACGCCATAGTCGCCGGCATTACTAAATCCAAGTAATAAGGAGCCCAGGCCGACACTGGAAAGGAGAACGCCGCCCCAATTTAGTGGTAATTTTTGTGCTTCCGTCAAATTTCGTAAAACTTTAGCAGCAAAAATAATATCTAGAATGATCAAAGGAGCAACTAAGAAAAATAAGTAACGCCAACTAAGATTTTGTACTAAATAACCAGATAGAGTTGGTCCCATCGCCGGAGCAAAGTTTAAAGCCAGGCCGACCCAGCCCATCGCTTTTCCTCTTTCATGCAAGGGATACATGTCCATAATAGAAACATTCATCAGAGGGGCGATGATCCCCGCCCCGGCCGCTTGGATCATGCGACCAAAAATTAAAACTGAATAAGATGGTGCGATCCCGCCAATAATAGTACCTGCTGCGAAAATGGACATGGCAGACAAATATAATTGACGTGTTGAAAATCTTTGAATCAAAAAGGCAGTTAATGGGACCATCACACCATTAACTAACATATATCCGTTAGATAACCATTGTCCTTGGGAAGCAGTGATTGAAAATGTTTGCATGATTTTTGGCAATGCCACATTCATCAGGGTTTGGTTTAAAAAACCTAAAAAAGTACCTATTACTAAGACAGGCATCATTTTTTTGTTATTTTGTTTTTGCGCTTCAATGTCTATTTCACTACTTACCATTGTTACTGATCTCCTCTAATTTTGTTTCTAATTCCTCTAGGTTTGAAATAATTTGTGTGGTTTTCTCAGTTGGAAAGTCAGTTAATGGGGCTAGAACCTTCCAATAATCGCGTTCGACGACTTCATATTTTTCTTTGCCTTTTTCAGTCAGAGCGATCACTAATTGACGCTGATTGTTCTCAGGTCTAGTTTTTGTAACTAGGCCAGCGGCTACCATTCGGTCGACGATCCCGGAGGTCGTACTGTTGCCAACATGGATCTCTTTTGCCAAATCCCCTAATGAAGAGCTTTCGTTGCGGTGTAAGACTCCTAATACTAGGCACCACGATTCAGTGAGACCATGTTTTATGGCTTGTGCATAGAAAATTTTCCTGGTTTGTTGTCTTGTTGCGCGTAATAAGTATGTAAGGTGGCGCAGATCTTCATTTATTTTCATAGTTTTCCTCTCAATTTAGTTTGTATTCAATATATTTCAGTTCGAACATTTCTTATGCGAAATAACAGCATTTAACAGAATACACCTTTTTTCATTTATTCTCAATACAAAAGCAAGATTTTCTGAAAAACCAGGTTGTAAAAGAAAATGCGCAAAAAAATCAATAATTTGCTAAAAATATTAACTTTACCCGTGGTGCTAGTTAATTTTTTCCTAGAGGAAAATGTCTAAACATGTTGGTAAATCAACAAAAAAAACGCATATAGTAGTCTCAAAACTCCCAAGAAATGAGGACTACATATGCGTTCATCAAAATATACTGAACATTATACAGATACTTTTATAACATTCAAGGAAATTATGAGAACTGTTTCTAACATATACCACAATTGTGTACCAGATAAGATTAAAAACCGAAGAAATACTGATCAACTGAAGCAACGCGATACAGTGATTATTGCTTGTGTTATATGGGGCATAATTAATGGCTATACTAGCCAAAGAGCCACGTATAGAGCGGTTTGTTCCGTCTTATTTCCTAATGGTGATTTTCCTAGTAGGAGTCGATTCACTCGCTTAAGTTCAAACTTAGCTTACACTATCAAGATTATTCGATACTTTTTCATCAAGAAGCTCACCAAAGGTGAACTAGTCGGAATTATAGATAGTTTTCCTAGTCCATTATGTAAACCAGTTAGAAATAGACAAGCAAAACTATTGAATCAAATAGCCAAAGTTGGCTATAACTCAACAAAAAAATCTTATTTTTATGGTCTTAAAATTCATATGATCGTTACTAAGACTGGCTTTCCGATTACTTACTCAATCACGAATCCAGGTGTCCATGACGTGAAAGTGTTAGAGACTTTATCGGAAGAAGCGAATCTTCCCAATATCCTAGGGGACAAAGGATATATTAGCCATAAAATCCATGAAAAGCTTGCCCTTAAGGGCATTACTATATCCGTTCCGCCACGTAAAAACATGGATAAATCAGAAAAACTAGACCACAGCCTACTTGGAAAACAAAGAAAAACAGTTGAGACTGTTTTTTCTTCCTTAGGGTGCGCCCGGCATGGGCAGTAACTAG
>NZ_AZFI01000211.1 GCF_001435755.1 Ligilactobacillus acidipiscis DSM 15836
CCATCAACACTATTTGACAAAGTCCCAAAATTTCCGCTTCTTTTTTTACTCTTTTTTCTACGCTTCAACGATCACAAAACCATTGTGTCCGATTCGATTCTGTTCTTCCAATAAATTCTGACTAAGGATCAACCTTGACTTAGGTGGGAAAACAAATTTGATACTCCCATAGCCAACATTAAACAAAGCAAAGATCCGTTTGCCATTTGATGATCGAGTAAAGCTCAAATAATCATTTTTGTTGCTAAACTGTACCCAGTTAAAACTGCCCTCATTTAAAATCAGATTGTTTTCGCTGCGAAACTCACCTAATAGCTTAATAAAACGGTACATCGTCTGATCTTGTTCACTTGCTTTCCATGGCATGCACTCACGATTAGCCGGTACCTTTCTGCCCTTTAACCCAAATTCCGTGCCGTAATACAGGCTTGGCGACATTGGAAGTAAATAAATAAAAGCTAGCAGCAGCCGGGCAAGCTGTCCATCCTCCTCACATAATGATATTAAACGTGCTGAGTAAGGCCCATCTAATTGGAGCAGCAAAGATTTTTGGCTAGCCGCTTTATATTTCATCATGTCATCATTTAATGCCGTGATCATTTCAGCAACATTTATTTTTTTCTGAATAAAGTAATCCTTTAAGATATGGACCATATCTTGATCCACGGCTGCATTTAAAATCGAGTTATTGATCAAAGCGGGAGTTTGACTGTTAGTTTCACTCATTAAACAGAACCCCGACTTAATTTTTTGAACAAACTGCATTAATGCATTTAAAAAACTTCGATCCATTTCCTGAGGATCCATAATTTTAAAACCGTCAATATCAAAGGTGGTGATCCAATATTTGATCAAATCGAACAAATAGTGGCGCACTTCCGCATTATGTAAATTTAATTTAGGCTGATGCGGATCATTACCCTTGACCCGATAGGAAATATCAGTTGAAAAATTAGGGTCATCTGTCGGTGTATACTCTATAGGCAGAGAATCTATGATAAACCACTTGAAAAAATCTGAATTTTCACCCTTTTGTTTAACATCTTGCCATTGCAATGAGAAATCCATCAAATGGTCCAGCACCATTTCTAATATAACATGCATCCCACGTTGATGTGTTTCTTCAATTAATCCCTTAAAATCTTCTTTCCTACCGAAGTATGGATCAACGTTATAAGGATCCACCACATCATATTTATGGTTAGAAAATGCTGCGAAAATCGGGCTTAAGATCAATCCATTGACACCTAGAGCACTAAAATGATCCAAATGATCTTTGATCCCTTGCAAATCACCGCCAAAGAAATTTGTGCTTGAAGGTTCTTTTGTTCTCCACTCCACTACATCTTCCGGGTCAGAATGTGGGTCCCCGTTAGCAAACCTGTCTATTAAGATGTGATACCATAAAGTATTCTGAATCCAAGCCGGCTGTTTAAAAGCTTCATTGGGATATGAATATGGAACTATAAAAGGAGCTGTGTGTGTTAAACTATCGGCCGTATAAAGTTCTATTTTATGTGAATCATACAGATACTCTTCCCCACTGCTTGCAATCAAATGAAAAGCATATTTTAACCTGCGCGTCTTAGGTAATTGTACAGTGACACCCCAAAAGTCAATTGAACTACTCCTTAAAATAAGTTTCATTTTTGCAACTGTCGGGTGCCACTCATCTTTTGAGCCAGGACCATCATACATATCACCATATAATAATTCTGCTTTTGCCACATCCTCGTGCTTGCTTCTAAAATGAAGTGTAATAGCATTCACTCCTGTTTCAAAAACCATTGCGCCTTGTGCATCATGAAAAATTGCAGCTTTCTCCATTTTGATCATCCTTAATTTTTTATTCTTTTAGTTACTACATTAGGCATTTTACAGTTTTTTAGCAAGTTAATTTCCATTTTCTACATAAATTTTAAAATCCTTGCTAAAAGAAATTTACTCCAAAAAACTCAACTAGTCGGACAAGCATTCACCACCCACTAGTTGAGTTTTCTAATTAGTTCAGCTATCATGCTTCAAAATAAGCATCAGTGTTTGTCTCTGTGCTTGGTTCTTTCCTGAATTGGTCACCTGCTAGGGAACGATAATAAGCCATATATGTTGTGTTTTTATATGGGATCAACCAAATCTCTCCGATTCCAAGTGTTAATATAGCCAAAATATCCCAACCAAGAAAACTGAGCTGCAAAACAAAGTATTCAAACTTATGTCCCCTCATCAGCTGCCGACTCTTTGTCACATAATCCAAATAATTTAAGTCATCACCACCGCCGTTATCCGCAATATCTTTATAAATATAGTAAGTCTGTGAATATGCATACGTCTTAACGATTCCAGGAATAATGAAGACTAGATACCAGAAGAATTCAAACAATGTTTGGACGATCCACAAAACCACGACTGCCAAAAAATCTCTCTTAGTAAAGACACTAAAAATTCCGCGTACAACACTGAAATCCGACTTTTTAGTGCGTAACCAGTCTAATAAGGTATAGTTTACTCCGACCGTTAAAAGCGTCTGGATCAAAGAAGAAAAGATATTGGAAAAGAAATCGGTCCTGTCTCCATTACTGCCAGTTTCCCGCGCAAAATCATTAACAAAGCTGCCATTTGGGCTTTGTGAAATGGTCACAAAAATTGCTGCAACGACCTCCACCACCACAAACAAGCCGAGTAAAAGCGGCAATATCTGCAAAATATTCAAGCCTATTGCCTTACCCCAATGTCCCTTCAAAAGATTCTTTGCTTCTTGCTTAAGTTCTGCTCTTGTTTGCATGAATCGATCCTCCATTACCTTTTTAACTATTATATGTTTTATTCTAACTTAATTTAAACAAGATGACTAACATTACACCATCAAATTGTATTTTTAGTAATTTAGAAATAAAAAAAGCCACCCTTATCAAAAGGATGACTCAAAATATGCGCGGCAGCTACCTACCCTCACAGGGGGCG
>NZ_AZFI01000212.1 GCF_001435755.1 Ligilactobacillus acidipiscis DSM 15836
ACTGCAACGAAAAGTATGAATAATTCAGGTTTTAATATATTTTCTGCTAAATCAGCGAATAAGATTACAAAGAACGTGTTCATCATTGGAAATGAATTATGTACTAAGCCAGACTCGGTGAATGAAGGCCGTTCATTTTGTGGTATGTCTTTAATGTGATACATGGTTTTTAAAGTTGGCTGATAACCTTCAGATAAAAGTTGCCTTAACCATAAAATAGATGATTTGCTGGTTGTACTTAGTTTACCGAATTCTTCATCTCCCATGTCGTCATTCATAATTGCAAACGCGTAAGGGAGAAACAGCAGTGAAAAGCCCTTTTTTAATGATGCAAAGGAATTAAAAATGTCATCACTTTTAAACAGTTGCTGAGTTAATTGAAATTCGGGGATCTTTGTATCCAAGGATGCCCATACAAGTTTCGTTGACGCGGGTAAAGTTGACTTTATTAATTCGTAACGTGGCATTTGAACAAAGAAGAACTCATAGGAATATGAAGCTAACCAGAAAGAAAGAACTTTAGTTTCATCTATCGTAGGTAGATGAAGTTTGATGTAAGCTGATTCCTGAGACAACTTTTAAGAGAGGATATAATGAATAAATCGTCTCTCAAAAGGAAAGAATTTTTACATGCCAACTCGTTACGACAAAGAATTTAAACAAAACATCATCAACCTATATAAACAAGGCGAATCAGCTGCCCAACTGCCCAGAGAATATGGCATTGGTTATTCAACAGTTCATAAATGGATCCAGGGCCAAGTCAAAACTCAATCTGGTAAATCGCCAGACAAAATCAAAGCGATGGAAAAGTGACGCGCTTCGCTGTCTGAAGAGAACGAAATCCTAAAAAAAGCCCTAGGATTCCTTGCGCAGAAGTAACCAATATCTTTGATTACATTCACCAAGAAAGCCATCACCACCAGGTAACCAAGATGTGCCGAATCCTCGGTGTTTCCAGAGCTCAGTATTATCGTTATCGATCCCCCAAACCTTCAAAACGCCGGGCCGAAGATGCGGACTTGAAACAACGGATTCTGCGGATCTTTGCGGAATTTAAGCAGCGATACGGTGTTATGAAGATCCACCATGAATTGAATCTGGAACTTCAACCACTGCAGCTTCGGTGCAGTCCACGACGGATTTCCCGGCTCATGAAGGAACTGGATATCCACTCCGTTACCGTCAATAAGTGGAAAGCGGCTTCGGCTTCCAAAACCAAGGTTGAACAGCGTCCCAACTTGCTTAAGCAGGATTTCTCGACCACTGGTTTAAATCAAAAATGGACCGCTGATATGACCTATATTCAAACGAAGCGTAATGGCTGGTGTTACTTATCAACCATCATGGACCTGCACTCACGACGGATTATCGGCTATTCGTTCTCAAAAAAGATGGCTACTGATTTAGTCTTAAAGACCCTTGAAAGCGCGGTTAAAAATCGAACCATTACTGGGGACCTGATTATCCATACGGATTTAGGATCACAGTATACCAGCGATGATTACAATCAACGTTTAACTGAGCTACATATCCGCCACTCATACAACCGTAAGGGTTGTCCGTATGATAATGCGCCAATGGAATCCCTTCACGCTTCCCTCAAAAAGGAATGTGTTTATCCAGTGCCGTCCTTTTTGAATATGTGCATGCTTTCTACAATAGGAAGAGAATTCATAGTTCACTGGGCTACCAGACCCCCTTACAAGTTGAAATTGCAACACTTACGAGCCAAATGGCCGCCTGATTTAATGCTTTCCAGGGTTCAAATAAGTTATTAATCGCGATTAATGATTTATTTGAGCTGTGGAAGGTAAACGCGGTTCTGAATGTCTCTTAAAATCTGTCTCAAATATTGACTTCAATCCACTGCTTTAGGAGAATACAGTACTAGCTTTCAGTATGGGTTTGAGCGATAGCTCTCATATGATAAGCTATACTGCTATTCTGTAATGGCTAATCATAGTACTAGCTTTCAGTATGGGTAAACATTATGGACTAACCGTATGGACTAACCGTATGAACTAACCTGTGAAATTAACCTGATGGACAGACTATAGTGCAATTATATCGGCAAACTGATGTTGCAAGTTTATTGGTGATTGATAGCTGTCGTTTAGCGTGCATGTCCATAAACGTCCATAATAAGCCCTGTGAGACATTGTAGCTTTGTGTGGCATTAATTATACTCGACAAATGCCAGAATTCTCGTATGAGCCTCCTGTGAGGTCACTTTATAGCTAATGCCGTCTAAAATTGGCTGACTGACTAGATTGCCACCTCCTTACACCTATTAGTATAAGGAAGTTTGACAAAATGTTCAGTCTAGCCATGATTACCCTGTTTCAGCCAGACTAGCAGGTTAACACAGCCTAGAGTATGTCTGAGAGCCATTTAGGGGGGGCCTGTGAGACGTTCTATGGGTATCCTAGTATAATTTTAGGCAGGGCAAACTAAAAGCCCTCTAAACCGCCCTAATTAGCTAGGGGAGTTTAGAAGGCCACGTTTTTAGGTTGTAAACATTTTGAATTGGTGGTTTAATATAATTAACGTTTGAAGTTTTGAGAGCGGTGGCATGTCAGTACGACCCTAAGGGGGAATGAATGCGTATGGGACGAAAATCTCAAGAAAGCACGTCACGTTTTGAATACAAAAGATGTATTATCACTGATGTTACAGACCGCACTTCTAGTCGTAACGCTTATCGGTGTCATCGTAGCGATCGTATCATTAGTCGCTTAAAAGTATATAAAAACAGCTCTCAGATACTTTTGGAGGAGTAGACGAGAGCTGTTTTTATAAGTTGTTAGTTTAAAGTCCACCGTTCTTAAAACGGCAAATGTGTAAGGGTTCAGTGTTATAGCACTGGGCCCTTTTCTTATTGTTAATGTTATAACTATAACATTGCTTTGTCAATTAATACTTCTTGTTTGATAGTGTCAACTTTGTGTGGGTAAA
>NZ_AZFI01000213.1 GCF_001435755.1 Ligilactobacillus acidipiscis DSM 15836
AAGTGTTGCACTTCAATTTTAAATCGGGGCAATTTACTCCTTTAATTATCAACAAAAGTGATTGGTATATTATCATTATTCTAACCAATTTTAATGGTCCGGTGCACAGCTTTACTTTGGACCGTGGCACTGAGTTTAGTGGGCTAGTATCACTTGAATCACAATATGGTATAAGACCTATTACTGCCATGCTTATACTCCAGCTGAACGTGGTAGTAATGAACTCTTTAATCGGAATTTACGTTAACCAGCGACCGCTTAAAATACTCGACTGGCAAACACCGTATCAGGTTATGCTGACAAATTTGTCCAAAAATTCGGATTAAATTTGCAATCTACCTTATTCATAAATATAGCTCCAATCATTTAAAATATTTGTTATTAAAAATTTAACATTACGTGTTTAAATAAGGCTATTAATAGTGAAAAGTAAGAAAAAATAGTTTATTGATTTTTAAATTAATATTCGAACGGAGACTTATATGGAAATTTAGTATCCAAGATATTTTTAATTGAGTTGACATTTGCAGAATAATTCACACTATTTGTATCATTTATGCATAAAGTCATGCTTTTACTATTCAATAAATCTTTACTCAGCAAATCTATATCATTAATTGTATAAAAATGTCCATTTATTTTAGAACAAGGTTCGAATAGCCCCTGTTCTAACTGATAGTACCTAACTAACCATTCAGTAACATCCTCATCGCTTCTAAATTTATGTGTTAGTGTTTTATGGATTTCGCGATGCCATATTTTTTTAGCACTCGCAAAATTACTTTTTAGATATGGCTGAGGAAGATGGGGGTCGTAATAAGCCGATATTTTATGCTTAGTCAACATAAAAAGCGAATTTATTAAGGGCTTAAAACTTCTAACCCTAAAAATTCCTTTATATGTTTTAGGCCATTTCTTAATCCATGAATTTAGTACATATATATCATTAAAAATGTTTTTATCAAATTCTTCAACTGGCGTAAATGGTCTGTAAGCTCTGAAGTCTCTTGGTAAAGAGTTCTTAAAGAAAAAATCAGGAGATATTCTATGATTCAACAGCATATCATCATTAAAAAGTACAAACTCTTCACTTAAATCATTAATGTTGCTAATTGACCATTCAATGGCACTCGAATTAAATGTCGGAAGATATTTCGAATCTATAATATCTTTGTGGTCAATCAATGTCACTTTATCATTACTTTTATTCAACCATTTTGGAATCTGAGAATCTGTTATTAAATATATTTTGTTTACCCAAGGAGCATAAAGATATATAGATCTAAATAAATATTTTAACGTTCCGTAATCTCTATATCGTTGTATTCCTGTATTGTCACTTGTCAGTAAATCATCTTCATTACTTATATATTTTGATCTTTTGGCTCTCCATTTAAAATCATCCGAATCAACCCAGGTAATAACAAAATCTATTTTATCCATACATATCGACCTCTAAACTATTAAAATCTATTATCCAAAATATTTGTTTTATAATTTATTAATTTTTATATTTTTTTAAAAGTTGTACATATTGAGCAATTAAAAATAAGGAGCAATGATGAATGTCAAAACATTCAAATTTCTTTTTATCAATGATTGCTCCTATGTCAATAAATGGCACATCTTTTTCTAAACACTCGTTCTAATTCTGTCGGAATTAAACCAACTGATGTAATTTGAGGTTCGGATTACCAAGTCCTCAAAATTGGAAAAAGTTGTTTGAAAGGCAAACTCTCTCTTCAACAATGAGTGAAAAGCTTCAATTGGCCCATTATCATAAGGATAACCTTGTTTTGAGTATGAGTGGCTAATCTGATGCCGTTCAAGTAAAGTTTCAACTTCGTTGCTGGTGTACTGTGAACCCATGTCAGAGTGAAAATATTGTGGCTTTTGATGACATTCAAGCGCCTGATTAATCGTTTCTACAACTAACGTCGCCTCCATCTGACGACCAATCTTGAAAGCAAGAACTTGATGAACCTTTGGTTCGTAAATAGAACTGAGATAAACCCAGGTTCCTGGACGTAATTCCAAATAAGTAATGTCAGCACGCCATATCCTTGCATTGGGCTGGTGCTTGATTAAATTGGGGCGTTGTGAATGATCCACATGAGTGCCAGTTTTTTTAAATCGCCGATTCATTAAAGAGTGAATCTCCATTTCCCTCATTAATCGTAAAATTCGTTTTGACCCAACACAGATGCCTGACTTGCGAAGCACCATCGTTATTCGTGGATAACCATAGGCACGATAATTATTTTCCCAAATCAATTTAATTTTTTCTTTGAGCTGATTATCAACACGTTCGTGTTGACTAGGTTGATATCTTTTCAAATGGTAATAGGTGCTGCGCGGTAATTTCAGTGCCGAAAAAATAATTGATAAGCGGTGTCGCAATAACTGATCTTCTATGAAGACAAGGCAATTAATTCGTCCTAATGCTTTCCCAGTAACACCGCCGCAGCTTTTAAAATTTCAAGTTCCCCCTTTAATCGCTGATTTTCCTTTTGAAGTTGTTTGAATTCTTTGGACGTTACTTCAGTACCGTCTTCTAGCTCAACTGATTTAGCGCCTTTAACCCAGTTATGAATTGCGGCTGGAGAAACACCGTATTCCTCGGAAAGCGAGCGAATAGATCTTTTCTCTTCACGATGCATCTTCACAATGCCGGCTTTAAAATCATCTTGATATCGTTTCATTGGAATGCTCCTATCTTGTTTTATTAATTATGGCACAACTGTTCAGAAATTTATGTACCAAATACTAGGATAGGAGCAGATCCTATTACAATTTGTAGTAATAATGTTCATCTCAGATACCCAACTATAAAAATTATTTTTTGGCAAACTGATCCATGGGGAATCCCT
>NZ_AZFI01000214.1 GCF_001435755.1 Ligilactobacillus acidipiscis DSM 15836
ACTTCCACCCACAAATACTTTACGCTAACTTGCTTTCCAATCATATGAGTTCACGCGATAAAGCGCTAAAATCAAAGGTTCTGCGTGTAGCTAATGTTTAAACAAGGTGCTACCCTATGCGATTGTATTTTCATAGTTTTTCATTAATTGAATTGAAAACTATCTTTTGCACAATTCATTTTCATCATATTAAACTACATCTTACAGATAAAATAATCTTATTCATGCTCCGATGTGTGATCATAGTGATAGACAGCTCCACCGCCGCGTTTAGCACTCCCCACAACTTTTTTGCGATGCGAATACTCCATCAAAACTTTTTGAAAGTCCATAAATTCGTCCGTATTGATCTCGAATTCCTCTAATTCACCCGAACGTATCTGCTCTAACATCTGCTGATAATCTTTGCTCATAACTGCCCCTTCTTTCCTTATTTAATTCCGAATGCAATTATAGCATGAAAAACAAATATTTTTCTAAGCGTATAGCTTGAAGTTTTCTCAGAACTTTGTATAATAAAACCATAAAGGTCAAAGAAGGTCAAATGATTTTTGACTTTCAAAACCTGATCTTACGAAAGGTCGTGAAAAAATATATGTTATGTCAAAATTGTCATCAGAACCCAGCAACGATCCATTTGACAACTAGTATCAACGGTCGGCAAACTTCGATCGATCTTTGCCAAAACTGTTATCAGAAGTTAAAAGATCAAGCTGGGAATAACGGTCGTTCTAGTTCCATGATGCAAGATCCATTTGGTTTTGGTAACCTAGACGACTTATTCCGAGCAATGTCTAGTGACCAACAAGGTGCACAAAGACAAGGACAAGTTCCGCCAACTCAAGCTGCTGGCGGTAATGGCCGCAATAACGGTAGCAATACGATCCTCGGTCAGTATGGCCTGGACCTTACTAATGAGGCTCAAAATGGCAGGATCGACCCAGTGATCGGTAGAGATAAAGAAATTGAGCGCGTGATCGAGATCTTAAACCGGCGAACAAAAAATAATCCAGTCTTGATCGGTGAAGCTGGTGTTGGTAAAACAGCTGTTGTTGAAGGCTTGGCCCAAAAAATTGTTGATAATGATGTTCCGCAAAAATTGCAAAATAAAAAAGTTGTCCGCTTAGATGTTGTTTCACTCGTTCAGGGCACGGGGATCCGTGGTCAGTTCGAAGAGCGGATGAAACAATTAATGGATGAATTGAAAAAAGAGAAGAATACGATCCTCTTTATTGATGAAATTCATGAGATCGTGGGTGCTGGCAATGCCGAAGGCGGTATGGACGCGGGTAACGTTTTGAAACCAGCCCTGGCTCGTGGCGAACTGCAATTGGTCGGTGCTACAACATTAAATGAATATCGGACGATTGAAAAAGATGCTGCCTTAGCTCGTCGTTTACAACCGATCCAAGTCGATGAACCTTCGGTTGAAGAAACGATCAAGATCTTGCAAGGGGTCAGTGGCAAATATGAAGATTATCATCACGTTAAGTTTTCTGAAAAATCTTTGGAAGCTGCAGCTACTCTATCAGACCGTTATATTCAAGACCGTTTCTTGCCTGATAAAGCAATTGACCTCTTGGATGAAGCCGGCTCGAAGAAAAACCTAACGATTCATACAGTTGATCCAGCAGTGATGGATGAAAAAATCAACAAGGCTGAAGAAGAAAAGCAGGCCGCTTTGAAAGCTGAGGACTATGAAAAAGCTGCTTACTATCGTGATCAAGTTTCCAAGTTCAATAAGATGAAGGAAAACTCGACGACTGATGAGTCGACTCCTGAGATCACTGAAAAAGATATGGAAAAGATCGTCGAAGAAAAAACAGACATTCCAGTTGGCGAATTAAAAGAAAAAGAGCAAACACAACTGAAGAATTTAGCAAATTCACTAGAACAGCATGTGATCGGGCAAGACCAAGCTGTGACGAAGGTTGCGCGGGCGATCCGGCGTAACCGGGTCGGCTTTAACAAATCCGGCCGTCCGATTGGTTCTTTCTTATTCGTTGGTCCAACCGGTGTTGGTAAAACTGAAACTGCTAAGCAATTAGCTCGTGAGTTATTCGGAACCGAAGATGCAATGATCCGCTTTGATATGAGTGAATATATGGAGAAATTCTCAGTTTCGAAACTGATTGGTTCACCGCCAGGATATGTTGGCTATGAAGAAGCTGGTCAATTAACCGAACAAGTTCGGCGTCACCCATACAGCTTGATTTTGTTGGATGAAGTTGAAAAGGCCCATCCGGATGTTTTGCACACATTCTTACAGATCTTAGATGATGGACGTTTAACAGATTCTCAGGGTCGGACAGTGTCCTTTAAGGATACGATCATCATCATGACTTCTAACGCCGGCAGTGGTGATTCTGTTTCTTCCGTAGGTTTTGGTGCTGAAGCTTCCGGTGAGACTCATTCAATTTTGAACAGCTTATCCAAATACTTCAAACCTGAATTCTTGAACCGTTTTGACGGTATCGTTGAATTTAATGCTTTATCCAAGGAGAATTTGCATCACATTGTTTCCTTAATGTTAGATGACGTTAACGAAATGTTGGCTGCTAAAGGGATCGAACTTCACGTTACTGGTCCAGTTGCTGATAAATTAGTTGACCTTGGTTATGACCCGAAGATGGGTGCACGTCCATTACGCCGTGTTATTCAAGAACAACTAGAAGATAAGATAGCTGATTATTATCTTGACAATCCTAACAATAAGAACTTATCTGCTCGACTTGAAGATGGCGTGATCAAGATCACTAAAAATGATGAGCCAGTCGAAAAGTCTGCTGAAGATAGCAGTTCCCATACAACTGACTAAAGGTTGAAAGTTGAAAAAGCACATTG
>NZ_AZFI01000215.1 GCF_001435755.1 Ligilactobacillus acidipiscis DSM 15836
ATGCATTTACACAAGATATTTTACGCTCTCCCCAAGTTTTTCCTGCCTTATACATTTTGAATCTTTTTTTCTCTTCTTGCACTTTTCTTCCCCCTAATATTATGCAATTTCAAATTATTTTTACCCCTACTAAGTTAAGTCTACCTATAATTAGTGTTTAGTACAACTATTTTTTGATAGAACTAACATCAATCTATGCTCCAAAAACATATTTTAAATCTAATTTTTTATCATTCTTTAAAACATCGCTTTTGAAAATAGTCGACTTGTACAAAACCAATAACACTTAGAAATATAATTTGTTAGTAGAATTAAAAATTGCATCCTAATGGCCTTCTACATATAAGAGGTGAGAAAAAATTGACGCCAAAATTCAAAGATACATTTAAAATAAGCCTACCTTAAAAACATAATCTTACTTGCCTGAAGTGAACTCGAATTATTCAGATAAGAATTTGAACCCAGTTACTTTTAACCGCTTCCATTTCTTGGTAGAATATAGTTGTAGCAAAAGAATACTAGAGTTTTTTTAGTATTTCCACCTTGTCATTTAAGTATTACCGCTTAAACATTCAGCAAGGTGGAATCATCCATGAAAGACACAAAATAAAAAATCAATAACGCACATGTTCTAGGGTTCATTGGCGGTGTTATCTTTGCCAATGCAGTGCATGCTGCGATAGTCTTACCCGCCGTTGCATTACGCCTCGGTGCCAAAGGTAAACACAACTTTCACCGTTCGCACTGTCATCATGATCCACATGAAGCTGCCGGACCTGTGCATTTCTTAGCTGAACAACATGCTCAGGAAGCAAAAGATGAACATGCTCTACTCGGTGACATCAAAGCCGATCTGGACGATATTAAGGCAAGTTTGAAAGAAAAAACACCTGAGGGACCTGAGCCACCTAAAGGCCCGGAACCACCAAAGGGACCTGAACCGCCTAAGCCAGACAAAAAAGACGAACCTGAGCCACCGAAACCATAAAATACTTGTCATCAAAGTCGGAGCAAAATGAAAGGATGTTGACAGTGAGATCCTCCAGGTTAACTAAATCTATCTTGTTAGCAGCATGCAGCGGTGCTTTATTCTTTGGCTTTTTCGAAGGGCCAATGCAAGCAATAAATCCAGCAACACCAACTGAAACCATTGTTAGCGCCGCTAAGGTCCCTCAAATTGCTAAAACTGACGTTTCAGTCAAACAATCAATCAAAGCCTATCAAGATAAGTATCCAAAGAGTGATGTCAAGTCTTTGTCGTTGGAAAAAAAGACTGGTAAGTATTACTACGAGATTGAAGGCATTGGTGACCAGAAAGAATATGAATTAAAAGTTGATGCCCAATCAAAGAAAATTTCTGACACAAGTACCGAAACTTTGGACCAAGTCGAGCAAAACGGTGTCAAACGAAAAGAAAATAAGTTAAATACAAAGGATCTTCTTTCGGTTAAAAAAGCAGTCAAAGAAGCGCAAAAGAAAGTTAAGTCAGGTAAAGTTACGGAAGTTTCATTGAACAAAGCGCTAGGGACCACTTATTGGGAGGTTAAATTCCAACAATCTGACAAAAAAGTTGAAGTTCAGCTCAATGCCGCCACTGGTAAATTCTTAGCCAAAGAAACCAGTGAACTTGACGATTAAGTCACTTTTTTGAGATTTCAATTGTAACAATTAACAATTTTGCCAAATACAATGTTTTCTTTCCTAAAAGCCATTGTATTTGGCTTTTTGTGTATCCATTTTTGCACTGAAAACTACTAATTTCTTCAACAAATGGCCATAGTTTTACGTCCAATTTACAATCACCTTTCAATTACTTAAGAACCCTTGAATTCACACACATAGATGATAAAATTTCACCCAATTAAAACATTTGCTTTTAATTCAAGGGAGGCCATTATGCAAATATCTATTGATAGACACAAAGTTGCATTCTTATTTTTGTTTACAGCCAGTTTAGTAGTTTCGCTGGGCGTCTCAATGAAAGTTGTTGCCGCAAGCAACATGTCATATACGGGCAAACCTTTTGCTAAACAAGGCAGTAATCCAAAAGTTGCAGCCCAAGCACAGCCCGACGTTTTTCAAATCGGAGATGCAACACGTCCGAACCAAGATGCTGTCGACGTTTCCTCTTATCAGGCCAACATGACCCAGAATGATTACAATATTTTGGCTCAAAAAGGAGTAAAATCAGTAATCGTAAAACTGACAGAAGGTTCAAACTATACAAATCCTTATGCGATCACACAAATGAAACAAGCAGCTCAAGCCGGCCTGAATGTCAACATATATCATTACGCTGATTTCAGCAATAGCACTCAAGCAACGGATGAAGCCAACTACTTATTAAAGACTCTTCGAGATAACGGCGTTGACACTAAAATCAAAATTTTCGCAGATATGGAGAGTTCTGCAACTCAAAATGATAATGTCGCTGCTAACCTAAACACATTTTGGAAGGTATTAAAAAACGGCGGGTATAATGACCATGGAGTTTATACCTACACCAACTATTTATATCGTTCTGCCGTGATCAACACTGTCGGCCAAAGCCAAACATGAATCGCACAATATCCATATCAACCGTCAGCAAATAATTTGCTGCATTCTGAATTTGGTGCATGGCAGTTCTCGCAAACGGCTCAGATCCCTGGTGGAAATTACACAGGAAGTATCGATGTTTCCCATGATTACCAGGGACTCTTTACTGGCGGTGCCGGTTCTGACCCATTTTAAGTAAAATAAAAGTTCTAATTTCACGTCTCTCATCGCTTGAGGGATAGAAATTAGAACTTTTTTATTAGGGTCCGTCTGAAAACTACTTAA
>NZ_AZFI01000216.1 GCF_001435755.1 Ligilactobacillus acidipiscis DSM 15836
TCTATCAGTACCAAATATTATAGAACCTAAAAATTGCTTGCTTTCTTTATGTTATTAATTAAATGTATATTATTTCTGATTGTTACTAAACATCACCACGATTATTTGATAGAATAGAGAAAAGCTTTGTTTTAGATGGAGGTCGAGTGGTGATAGTTGGATTGGGTGTTGATATAACTGATCTTTCGAGGATCAAACGGGCTCAAGAAAGAGGCAGTCATTTTGCGAGACGAGTTTTGACTCCCAATGAATTACAGTTTTATGGAACTCTCTCACAAAGAAGACAACTTGAGTTTTTAGGTGGGCGTTACTCTGCTAAGGAAGCTTACAGTAAAGCCTATGGAACAGGGATCGGTTCCCATCTATCTTTTCAAGATATTGAAATTTTAAATGAAGATTCTGGTCAGCCGCAAATAGTCATTCAGCCTTTAGGCGAAGACGTCAATTGCTTAGTGTCCATTTCACATACAGCAAAATTGGTATTGACTGAAGTGGTACTGGAAAGATAAGGAGCGTTTGGTGGAATTATGGTCGTAGGCAGACATCGGGAAACTAAGGCAGTGATTGATTTAGGTGCTATCTATCATAATGTGGCGGAAGAAAAAGCACGTTTAAAAGAGGGACAAGATCTCTTTGCTGTAGTAAAAGCAAATGCATATGGGCACGGGTTGATCCAAGTTGCAAGAGCAGCAAAACAAGCAGGAGCTAACGGTTTTTGTGTTGCCGTCATCGACGAAGGGCTGGCGTTACGACAAGCTGGTTTTACTGAGCCTATCCTGATATTGGGAGTCAATAGTCCAATAGAAGCTGTGATAATGGCACAAAATGATCTGTCTGTGGCCGTTGGTGATGAATCGTTTCTGAGAGAAGCGGCGCCAGTTTTAAAGCAAGCAGGTTTACGTTTAAAAGTGCATTTAGCGTTGGACACAGGCATGGGGCGGATCGGCTTTCGTTTTGCTGATGAAGTGAAAAGTGTCGTGGCTCTTTTAGGACAGCTTACTAAACAATTTGTTTTTGAGGGGATTTTTACGCATTTTGCAAGTGCGGACTCAAAAGAAACCTCTTACTTTAACAAACAGGTCGCACTCTTAAATGAAATGCTGCAAGTTGTTTCACCTAAGCCGCGTTATGTCCATTTTGCTAATACCGCAACAGCTATGTGGCATTCAGAGCTAACGGGCAATGCTATTCGTTATGGAATCGGGATGTATGGATTAAACCCATCTGGTTCTCAATTAACGGAGCCGGGTACTTTGCGTCCTGCGATGGAGTTGGTTAGTCAGTTAGTCGCAGTCAAACATGTCTCGGCGGGTGCTGCTATCGGCTATGGTGAAACTTATGTGGCAAAACACGATGAATGGATCGGAACGATCCCAATCGGTTATGCGGACGGCTGGTCTCGGAAATTACAAGGCTTTTCTGTATTGGTTGCTGGAAATTATTGTGAGGTAGTCGGTAGAGTTTGTATGGATCAAATCATGGTCAGGCTGCCACAAAATTTTAAACTTGGTACCAAGGTAACTTTGATTGGGACAAACAATGGTCATACGATCACTGCACAAGATGTCGCTAATTATGCACATACGATCCATTATGAGATAGTCAGTGCTTTGACTGAAAGAATTGAGCGTGTTTATGTGTGGAAGAATTAGGAATAATTAGGAATAATTGATCAAGATAGTTTAAATTTTAGTGTTTTAGTGGTAAGATTTAAGGCACTTAAATAAAGGATCGTGGTGGGGAGTAATGCAAGATAATAACAATGAAATTTCAGACGGGGCACTCAGCGAACAAGAGCTCAGGATGATGTGCGATTATTTTTCAATTGAACCGCAAACCTTGCTAAATGATCAAGCAGTGTTTGAGTATGCTTTAAAAAAACGTAGTGATTTATATGATCTAGTAGCGGGTTATAGTGAAATGGCGGAGTTGAACGCAGAAATCTGCCATGAATTCTTATCTTGCGAAATTGATCTTTCTGATTTTTGATATTAATAATAAAGTAGTATGGGAAGAGGGGGCAGTGCATGTCCGAAAAAGAAATTAAACGTGGCGATATTTATTACGCCGACTTGTCACCGGTCGTTGGCTCGGAACAAGGCGGTATGAGGCCCGTTTTGATCATTCAAAATAATATTGGCAATAAATTTAGTCCGACTGTTGTGATCGCTGCGATAACTTCAAAGATCGCTAAACCAAAAATGCCGACGCATGTTGGGTTGAAAAAATCCAAAGCAGGTTTAGAAAGAGATTCCGTTGTTTTGCTGGAACAAGTCAGAACGATCGATAAACAGCGTTTACGTGAAAAAATTATGCATCTTGACCCACATAATATGGAATTAGTTGATCAGGCTTTAAAAGTCAGCGTTGGCTTATCTGTTGTACATAAAAAAAAGCTCCGTTAAAATTGTGAACGCAGAATTACATATTTTTACTGATGCTCTCCATTTGGAATACAGGTGGGTATTTTAAGTGTTTATGTTACCCAGATGGACTAAAGTAATAAAAGGAGGAGCAGGTCATGTTTCGTACTCAGATTAATTCTAATGCCCCGATCGTGAAGGGGTCCGGTAAAATGATGGTGGAGCTCCCATTTATTCCCCATGCCGGTGATAATTTGATGCTTGGAGACAGTCAAGCATTGTGGCAAGTCGTCAAGGTCACTTATATAATTCATGATGAATTTCATCCTAAGCGAGACTTTGTTGATTTAGTGGTAGAGGTCGTTTTGTCTGAAGACTAAAAATAGGTTCTTATTTTAGTGTTGATGAATCGGTTCTTTATCAAGTGGTACTGATGAAAT
>NZ_AZFI01000217.1 GCF_001435755.1 Ligilactobacillus acidipiscis DSM 15836
AAAATTTACCCACACAAAGTTGACACTATCAGATAATTAAAACTACTTGCTTTTTTGCCAAAGTTTTGTTACTATGCTTTTCGTGTTTACAGGAACTGGTGAGGTTTGCTGAGCAGCAAACTTTTCGCTTTGTTGGACTAAAAGCGCAGTTCTGCAGTGGATAGAGTTGGTAAGGGGTGAAACAATGGAAACTACATTAAAAATTGGGGATCAGGTTAGTTGTAAAAAGTTTGGTTCGTTGAAACATGATTTTGTCGGTACCGTTGAAAAGATTTATGATAATTCTGCGATGGTTTCGATCGATAAATATGATGAAAGTGATAATATCACGGTTACAGATTTTCATAATCGTGCGATCGTTCGTCTAAGCAGTATGAAGAAAGTTTCTGCATAAAGATAGTGACAAGCCTGAGAAGCTGTGCTATACTAGTTTTTGTTGTTGCGGGTATAGTTTAGTGGTAAAATTCCAGCTTCCCAAGCTGATGTCGCGAGTTCGATTCTCGTTACCCGCTTGACGATGACATCTTCAGCAATGAAGATGTTTTTTAGTTTATTATTCAAATACAGATAAATCTTTAGTTGGTCATCGATCATAAAGACTAGTAAATAAGGGCGGCATACAGCGAGTCTGGGATGATGTAAGCCAGACTGTCTAACTTATTGAATCGTACCTTTTAGAGCCCGTTAAAGATAATAATGAGTGGATCATTAATCAATTAGAGTGGTACCGCGGGTCATCTCGTCTCTTGCAGTTTATTTGCAGGGGACTTTTTTTATCCAGATTGAGTTATAGACTAGGTTGAACTTAGTATATTTTGGTTAGGAAAATTATAAAATTATTACAAGCAGGAGGAACCTTTGATGAAACAAAAACAATTAGTGGCACAAGCAATTGTTGACGCAACTGAGGGACAGTTATCCTTGGATGAAGTTATGTCCAAAATTGAAGTTCCCAAGACTTATGATCTTGGAGACTATGCATTTCCGACTTTTATTTTAGCTAAACTTTACCATAAAGCACCACAGCAGATCGCACCAGAATTAGTTGAAAAGATCTCAGGAGATGCTTTTGATAAGGTCCAAGCAGTCGGGCCGTATGTAAACTTTTTCATTGACAAGAAAGCATTTAGCCATAATATCTTAAATCAGATCTTAGACCAAAAAGAAGCATTTGGGCAGCAAGATCTCGGCCATGGCGGCAATGTTCCGATCGATATGTCTTCACCTAATATTGCTAAACCAATGTCAATGGGACATTTGCGTTCAACTGTCATTGGTAACTCCTTAGCGGAACTGCTGAAAAAAGCTAATTATAATCCGATCAAGATCAATCATTTAGGCGATTGGGGTACTCAATTTGGTAAACTGATCGAAGCATACAAGCTGTGGGGAAGTGAAGAAGAGGTCCGTCAAGACCCAATCAATACTTTATTGAAGTACTACGTTCATTTCCATCAAGTCGATGAAGAACATCCAGAATTGGACGATGAAGCACGTGCTTGGTTTAAAAAGCTTGAAGATGGTGATAAAGAGGCAACTGAGTTATGGCAATGGTTCAGAGATGAATCCTTGAAGTTCTTCAAATCTATTTATGCTAAACTAGGAATCGAGTTTGATTCTTACAATGGCGAATCTTTCTACAATGATAAAATGGACGAGATCGTGTCGATCTTAGAAGATAAAAACTTATTGCAAGAAAGCCGTGGCGCTGAGATCGTTGACTTGGAAAAATATGGTTTAAATCCGGCTTTGATCAAAAAGACTGACGGAACGACCTTATACATTACTCGTGATCTAGCCGCTGCATTGTACAGATTCCGGACATATGATTTTGTAAAATCCTTGTACGTTGTTGGTAACGAACAAACTAATCACTTTAAGCAGTTAAAAGCTGTTTTAAAAGAAATGGGTTATGACTGGTCAGATGACATTCATCATATTCAATTTGGTTTGATCACTTCCGGTGGTAAAAAACTTTCAACTCGTAAAGGCAATATTATCTTGCTCGAAGATGTTTTGAATGACGCTGTTGATTTGGCTAAAAAACAGATTGCTGAAAAGAATCCTGATTTGCCAAACAAAGATCAGGTTGCCGAAGAAGTTGGTGTCGGTGCCGTGATCTTCCATGATTTAAAGAATGATCGTTTGAATAATTTTGATTTCAACTTAGAAGAAGTTGTCCGTTTTGAAGGCGAAACAGGTCCATATGTGCAATACTCTCACGCTCGTGCTATGAGTATTTTACGTAAAGCTGGGCAGATCGACCTTGAAAATGCTGATATTGCAGGTTTGCAAGATGAAGGCTCATGGGAAGTTGTTCGTCAGTTAGCTAATTTCCCAGCAATGATCAAACGTGCTGTCGAAGAATATGAACCATCTGTGATCACGAAATACGCCATTCAGTTGTCTAAATCGTTTAACAAGTATTATGCACATACTAAGGTTTTGACTGATGATGCTGAAAAGAATTCGCGCTTAGCGATGGTTGCCAGTGTCGCTGCAGTTCTTAAGGAATCATTGCGTTTGTTGGGCGTTAAGGCACCTGACGAAATGTAATTAATTTTCTGACATTACTATCAATTAAGGCTTTGCATTTCTCCATTGGGGAAGTGTGAAGCCTTTTTTATTAAAATGCATTCAATGAATAATAATTATTTAATTGTTTAAGTTAAAGTTTGCACAAGATACTATTATAGTGGTATAATAGATAATATTAAATATTTTATATTGCCCTGAATTATTCATACTTTTTGTCTTAAAT
>NZ_AZFI01000218.1 GCF_001435755.1 Ligilactobacillus acidipiscis DSM 15836
TAAATGTTACAAACTAGCACCACACGTATGTAATTATACAAATTTACAAATTTAAACTTTTTGCAACACTGTTATTATACAGAAAGAAAGTACACAATTTATTTGTGTTAGAATTTTTATTCTTAAAATTTTGGACAATATTAAAAAAAAGCGATAATTTCATTATGTTAACGCTGATATAAAAAAAGTCTTATTAAAAATAAGGTCTCAAAATAAGTTTTTAATTTTTTACTTGGCCCAGTCTTCAACAGCCTCAACACTATAATTCTTGCTGCCGCTCAATAACTGTGATACGCAACATCTTTTTTCAGTTTCGGCAACTAACTTCTTTGCTCTGTCAAAATCGACTTGCGGCACACAGATCTGTGCATGAACTAAAAATTCATAATGAGCTCTTTCACCTATATATGCAATTTTAGCTCTTACTTTGGCATGATGTTCCAACTGATGTTCTTTTTCAACTGCTTGCATTGTGGCCACTAAACAGGTACATAATGACATCCCCAATAATTGTTCCGGATTCGTCCCAGGGTGGTTATTTAACGGACTGCTAGTTTGTAAATTTAGACCATCTGGAACATATGCATGTCCCTCTAATCCTTCCTCATTATACGTCTCAGTCGTATATAAAGCTGTTTGCCAACGCGGATCATTTTTCATAATTAGCTCCTTCTTTCTTTTGTAAGCACTTACGCTCATACTAATATGATAGCAAAAAGAGCAGCTTTAATTAACTCTGACAACTCCAAGTTAGCATTATTGAAAAAAAACTAAAAAAAATCCCACAACACCTAAAATTAACAAAAAAAGGATATTGATCTGCAAAAATATCTTGAAATACGCGCCGCTCGGCGACTCCGCGCGCTCATAGTACTGTTTGTATGCCAATAAGTTAGCAAGACTAGCAATCAAAGTTCCTAACCCGCCAATATTAACTCCTAGAAACAAAGGATAAACATATTTCGTATACGGTGCTAATATAATGACTGCTGGCACATTGCTGATCACTTGGCTAACAGCCAACCCGCTCAAATAAGTTCCAAAAGAAGTAGAACCCAACATATTCATAAAATTATGTACTATTGGCGCACGCCCAACATCACCGACTGCAATAAAAAACATCAGAAAAGTTAACAATAATGCATAGTCGATCTTACCAAATATTTTGGGGTCAACTAATACAACTATAATAACCGCTGTCGCTAACATAACAGGCATTGGCAAAAAAGAAAAAATACCCGCTAAAATAACAAAAGTGGCGATCAAGGCCAGCACAAGTTTGCTCCAGTCCAATTTAAATTTAGGCAACTTAACATTTGTTATGCGTTCATGCGGTATTTTAAGTGTAAACAACCATAATAACAACAAACTAGCAATCGAAACAGGCAAGGCCATCCGAATAAAGTCATTAAAGTTTAAAGCAAAACGATTTAATAAATACAGATTCTGCGGGTTTCCAAACGGCGTAACCATGCTTCCCAAATTTGCAGCCACGTTCACTAAAACGACAGGCAAGACAATTGGAAGTTTGATCCTTTGCGTAACTATGATCAAGATCGGTGTTAAGGCAATAATAGCTGCATCATTTGTCAAAATCATTGCTGCAAAAAAAGAAGTACAAACTATAATTTGGACCAAAAAGCGCTTATTGTCAGCTAGTTTAACTAATAGCGATGCACCGTAACTTAGAACTTCTATGTGCTCATACACCGCAATGAGTGCCAACAAAGATGCCAAAGAAATAATAGTCTTCCAATCAACATCTGCTAAACGCGGACGACTGACAAACATACTTAATGCAGCAACTCCAGCAGAAATCAAAAACATTTTATCTTTGCCGATTTTCTGTAAAACCCCAACCATGCTTACTTCTTCCCCCATCTTCATACTTTATTTTCTATCATAGTGCCAAGTCATTTTTTGCAAAAGAAAAAAGCCTCGAGAGCTTTCACTTTCGAGGCAATTCATCATTGTGAATGAAGATCATTCAGCAGCATCTTTGACGTCTTCTTTGACATCTTGAACTTTATCTTCAACGGCACCCTTAGCTTCTTTAGCAGCGCCAGCAACTTTATCCTTAGTATCTCCAGTAAGGTTGCCCTTAGCCTGTTGTACCTTGCCGACTACTTCATCGCCAGCATGTTCTAAACGTTCCCTTAATTCTTCAACAGTATCCTCATCTTTTAATAATAAGTAACCAAGAACTACGTTAGCCGTCAAGCTTACTCCTAACAAGAACTTACGCATATTCTAGCACCTCCATAGTTTTTAATACACATATAATTATACACTAAGAAGACCTGAATTGTAATCCATAACGCTCATCGAAAATTAAATATCACAAAAATAAGGCAAGTATCACGTCCTTAAAAGAGCGTGTTTCCTGCCCTATTTTCCAAAATTGTCCTAGTCCTTTTTACTTGCAGCATAACAAGCATATACAGAAAGAACAATTGCTACAATTGAAAGCCAAAATGCCCAAGTTACCATAATTATTCATCTCCCTATATTGGACTACAGGTTCATGATAACACTTAAAATATATAAAGTTAACCCGTGGTGCTAGTTAATTTTAATATCCTAAAGAATATCTCAAAGTTCCTTCAAAACGTCGTTGTGCTCGACTTAATAGAACACTGTAAGCCAGTAATATGCTTTCAAATCTACTCTCTAGCCCTTTAACAGAACGTGAGTTGAAATTTTGACAACCTAATTTTTATCGGGTAGGAGATAGTTCACACTATCGACC
>NZ_AZFI01000219.1 GCF_001435755.1 Ligilactobacillus acidipiscis DSM 15836
TTTTCTATCAGTACCAAATATTATAGAACCGAACTTTGACATCATTTTGCGTTAAGCAATATGATGCGGAGTTTAGCTAGTGCTTTTAGTTTGGCATAAATTTAAAGAGCGGTCTGTTCAAGCGGAGAATGTGACGCAAAGTAAGGCGAAGTAAGTTACACAAGTGAAAATGTGACGCAAAGTAGGGCAAAGTAAGTCACACAAACTAACGAGCAGATAGAATTCTAACGAAGCAGTAGATAATAAAAGAACTTTAGATTTAAAATAAATAGGCAAACACAAAAAACGGAGGACAAGAAATTAAAATTTGCACTCCGTTTGTTATAGGCGTTAATGTTATGTTATTTTCCTAAATAACCGATCCACATTGCAAAAACTAAGATCACTAGCACTAAAGTGGTGATCCAAACGTAAAGTTTATCTTTTTCCTTAGCAAAAGCATAAATCGAAACGACGACTCGCAACACGGGCGTTAGGATCAACAAGAATAATCCGAGCATCATTATGGCGAATGGTTTAAAGGCAGCTACTCCTTGGAAAATGGCAGAAAAAGTAGTTGGGAAGCTTCCAGCTGGATAACCAGTTTTTCCGGTGATTAAGGCTAAGCCTAAACCAAGTATGATCACCACTGCTGAAGTGATAACGCCGATCCGTAATACATGACCGATCACTAACTCGATCTCGGTCATTTCCTGATGACGTTTTTTTTCTTCATCTGTCATCCAAAACTCACCCCGAATCCTTTAAGAAACATCTGTAATCCAATCAGAAATAGTACTGGAATAAAAATCTTGCGCAAAAGTTTAGCTTGTAAATGCTGCATGATCCTTGAACCGATAGTCGCTCCGACTAAGATGCCGATTGCTAAGGGAGCCGCTATTTCAGGCTTGATAGATCCATTGAAGAAATAGACCGTTGCACTAGCAGCAGCTGTGACACCCATCATCAAGTTACTAGTTGCGCTGGAAGGCTTGAGTGGCATTTTCATGATCGTATCCATGGCGATCACTTTAAATGCTCCGCTGCCGACACCTAAGAGTCCACTGGCTAATCCTGCACCAAACATCATCGTAAATCCACCAGGAACATTAGAAACTTTGTAATCTACCTGTTTTCGATTAGCCTGATCATAATAGGTACTGTTTAGTTCAAGTTTTTCGGAAAGTTCATCTGGAGTTGTGTTTTCGACTTCTTCTTTACTAGCACGAAGTTTATGTAACATGTTCCATGAAGAAAATATGAGCAGCATGCCAAACAAAACATAGAGTACTTTGGCTGGTAAAACACCGGTCAAAATTGCCCCCAGGATCGCTCCGACTGTTGTCGCGATTTCAAGGAACATGGCCACACGTAGATTTAGCATATCATCCTTGAGGTAAGCGATCGAAGCACCCGAGCTAGTAGCGATAACTGAAATTACACTGGCACCGATCGCGTATTTGATATCTAAGCCTAAAGCGATAGTCATGATCGGTGTAACGATCATTCCACCGCCGATTCCAAAAATTGCTCCAAAGATGCCGGCAAACAGCCCAACTCCGGCTAAAATCAGAATTGAATTGATCAAATCATTTCTTCCCTTCAAATATTACTGTATCAAATATGTTGCTATCTTATGATAGTCCCATTATACATGAAACACTAGGTTGAACAATGACTTTATGTTCTGCAAAATTTGTGTAAGTTGATTCAGAGCTTAAATTTGGAAGGGAACAATGGAAAAAAGCGCGCTAACCTGTTAGTATAGAGAACGGAAACTTCAAGAAAGGGATAATTTTAAAATGTCTCAGAGTGAAAATGAAGATAACTTGAAAGTCAGTGTTTTAGCAAGTGGGAGTACAGGTAACGCTACATATGTTGAAACGCCTGGACATAAAATTTTGATAGACGCTGGTTTATCTGGGAAAAAAATAGAAGAATTAATTAATTCTATCGGCCGAACGCTGAAAAATGTGGATAGTTTATTTGTGACGCACGAACATACTGATCACAGTAAGGGTGTTGGTGTACTTGCACGGCGTTACGGTTTAGATGTGTATGCAAACGAAGGAACTTGGGGTGCAATGAACAGCCGGATCGGAAAAATCCCGGTCGGACAGAAACACATTCTACCTGCAGGCCAAGTCCAGTCACTTGATGGTTTGGATGTGGAAAGCTTCAGTGTGTCACATGACGCCGTGGATCCACAATTTTATGAAGTACATTACAATAACAAGTCTTTTGCGATCATCACTGATACAGGCTATGTGTCTGATAGAGTACGAGGTACGATCAGTGATGCTGATGGTTATTTATTTGAATGCAACCATGATGTGGAAATGTTGCGGATGGGCGGTTATCCTTGGCCGTTAAAACAGCGGATCTTAAGCGATACTGGTCATTTATCGAATGAAGATGGAGCTAATGGTCTAATGGCAGCTTTAGGCAACCGAACTAAAAGAATATATCTTGGACACTTGAGCCGAGAAAACAATGTAAAAGAACTAGCCCATATGACGGTGCAAACGATCATGCAAGGGCATGATTTAGCAGTTGATCATGATTTTGCGTTGTTGGATACAGATCCAGCGGCAGCAACTCCCTTAACAATTATTTAAAATATAGAACGGTCCTGTTAAAACAGGTCGTTTTTTATTTTCGTCGTTTGTAAAATTAAGTTAGAAATA
>NZ_AZFI01000022.1 GCF_001435755.1 Ligilactobacillus acidipiscis DSM 15836
ATACGACAGAACGCCCAGAAGGTGTGACTGCCGGTACGCTCAAGTTGGTCGGGACAGATCACGACCAAGTCAAAAAAGAAATGCTCAACTTGCTGGATAACAAAGACAATTATCAGCAAATGGCGGAGGCTTCTAATCCATATGGAGATGGACATGCCTCTGAACGGATCTTGGCCGCTATTAAATACCATTTTAAAGCCCAAGCAAAACGACCAGAAGATTTTAAATAAGATTTTTAGCAAACGGCGGACTGATCATCAGCGCCGTTTTTGGTTACGCTGAAACTGGGAAGTACAGTCCGAGACACATAAAAATAGCGAACTTTCCTTCCTCAGCTAAATGTCTGGATAAATAGAAAAGAGATGCAAAAATCAACTTCAGGAGGATTTTTGCATCTCTTTTTTTAGATATTTATTTCTGGCGCGAGCGACGATAGTAAATTAGTGAGACGATCCCACCGAGCAGGGCCGCTAATAAGCCGGTGATCGAGAGTTTTTGGCCTAATTTCGCTCCAGGTAACTCGTAGGTAAATGTTACCTGGTGGTGTCCGCGTGGAAGTCTAACTCCAATAAAGGCTGTATTTGTCTTTAAGACTGGGCGTTTTTTGCCATCAACTTTGACTTGCCAGCCCTTTGAGTATGGGACTGAGGAGGTCAGGATCCCTGTATTCGCGGTGGTGATCTGACCGGAAATTTTATCCTGTGACATTTTTAGATCTTGCAGCTTATCTTTTTGAATCTGTTTGACCTGTTTTTGATAATTGCTGTTTTTAGCCAAAGGCGTCGCTACGACCTTCAGATCAAAACTATAATCACCTAATTTTGAAGGTGTCAGCGTCAAAGACTGCGGCAAAGAATTATTGAAGTGACCGACATTCATCGAACCGCCCTTAATGTCCTTGTAAAATGACAATGCACTTTGTTTGGGCTGTTCGATCGTTTCAGTTCCCAAAGAAGAATCGACATTCAACTTGAAACTGGTGTCTGGTGACCCTTGCAAAACGTGATAACGCAAATACTTGTAATAGTTATACTGATTATTTTGCGATAGCAAGCCTGTCATCCCGCGAGAACTTTGGTGCAGCTGTTCGAGTTTGATTTGCTGATCCAGTGAATATGGTTGATACTTGATATTCGTGAATTCCAAATGGAGCTCCGAGTCCGGATAGTAATCTTCGCTTTCTTCGTTCACTGGACGCGACAAGACGATCTGATAAGTTTCTTCACTATCCTTTTTTTCGAGATGATGAGGGTCGACCTCGTTGCCGCGACTTGAAATCAAACGATAAGGGATCTTGTTAGTTTCATTTTTGACCGTGGCTCGTTTTAAACCCCGAGCGGCTTTCTCACTGACCTTGACCCCACTGGCTAAAGCTCTTTCCTTTTGACTGGCAGTGTATTTACGCTGCTGTTTATGAGTAAAGACTTGGCCTTGCCAGTAAAACAGTGGGAAGGCGTTATCTGATTTATATCGTCTGGCCTGTTGGTCCTTATCTCCAGTGCCATTTGGATCAGTGACTAACTGAGAAGTTTTGTCTAAGTAGTAACCAGCTGGGACTTTTTGATAGTTATCTTGGTTGAGCCAGTTGAAGATGTACCGGACTCCCAAAAAGTTGTTTAAAATTGTCCGATCATCTACTTGGCGCAAAGGAACATTTGCATCATACTGAATGTTTTTCATCTCTTCAGCAAACTGACCGATATATTTGTTTTGAACAGAATAATACGACGTTAATGACGTGGAGTTATTGGGCAAGCTATTGTACAAATGATAGCCTGCGCCTAAGTCAAAGTTATTGCTGGTCGTAGAAGTTCGGTAACCTCGCTGGTCGACTGGTGCCAATTTTTTGTCCAAACCAGAGTACAAATTATCATTCAAATTTGTATATGCCCCAAGCGGCAGCATTTCGTTGGAATAGCCGCCATTGTATGGTGCTTCATAGTAGATCGCATTTAGAGAAACGTTGGCCAAGACTATCAGCATTAAGAAACGATGCGGGTGAGCTAACTGCTTAAAATGAATGATCATTAGCGCTGCTAAGCTGACAAACAAAAAGATAAACGGCACGAATAATTTCTCGTCACTTTGAAAATAATAAGTGATCCCGATGATTACGGCATAAATCAATAGTGCATAAGAAAAATACTTAAATAAGCGGTCGTACAGTTTGACAGAATCTTGGACCAAGGCACAAGTTGCCAGAGCGATCGGCAGGCATAATAGCAAGGTCCAGCGGTTCGATGGTGCCATACCACCGTTGAAAATCGCACCAAATACCGGGAATAACAACATGACAAAACTGATAATAAAAGTCGTTGATAATAATGGGAAACGTTTGAGCCTGCTAAAAATAAAGACGACTGCAAAAAAAGCGATGCTGGCATATCCAAGTGCGGACCAGAAGTAAAAGTCACGGTTACCGCCGTTGATAAATTGTGAAGGCAAAGCCAAATAGTAATAGAGTGGATAGATTTTTAAACCATTTGCAAAATTACCGGCTGCCCGGGTCGAATTCATAACAGCAAAAATTTCCGGCACTAGCATAAACGACGATACCAAGATACTAGTGAGTGTCGCAAAGGCTAGTTTACCCAAAGTTTTTAGATAATTTAAATCATGTAAATAATAGAAGGACACTCTTAAAACTAAATAAATGATCGCACCTAAACCAAGTACAAAGGCAAAATAATAATTGCTGACCAACATCCAAATAAAAGCGCCTGTGAGCGGCCAGGGTGATCCTTTCTGCAAAATTTTCTCGATTCCTAAGACCAGGAACGGAAAAATAATAAAAGGTGTCGTGAAAAAAGGCTGAGCTTCGGCAGAATACAATAAAAAGGCATTAAATAAATAAACCAAAGCGCCTGTATTGATGACATTTTTGGTGAAGTCAAAATGAGACGCCAAAAAAACAAATGACAATCCCGCACAATATAGTCGCAATACGATCAGCCACTGATAAACAACAACGACCTTAGCCGCTGGAAACAACAGTGTTAAATATGCAAAAATATCACCGATCAAGTAGTAGGAGTAAACGGAAAAATTGTCACCGCCTAAGCCCATTTGATAAGACCATTGGGGTAAGGAAGAGATCTTACCGCTGAGCAGGTCTCCTAATCCTTGGCGGAAATTTTCCAGCAAGGGTAAATGCTGGTTAGCTCCATCTAACCGCCAGATCAACGAATGTCCTGTCAATAAGTATGTTCCAAACATACAGACTGCGACGATCAAAAAGACGATCGTATAATCACGATAGAGATGTTTGATTTGATGATGTTTGACCGAAAAATGCACAAAAAAACCTCCAATTCATTCTTTAATATTGTAACCTAAAAAAGGCCTGAGCAATATTGAATTGGAGATTTTTTAATTGTTTCTTCTAATTTTGACTGGCAAGCTGCACCAGCCAGAACTTTTTGCCTGATCAACTTGAACATCACGACAAGAAAAGCACTTGTTATAATGCTCAAGTCCATTAGTGCTCGAGTACTCCCGGCTTGCCTCCGCTCTGTTATCTTAGTCGAGCTACGCAAGCCAAAACTTTCCGCCCAATCAACTCCGACATCACGACAAGAAAGGCACTTGTCATAATGCCTGAGTCCCTTGGTGCTCGAGTTTTCCCGGCTTGTTCCGCTCTGTTTTATAGTCGAGCTACGCATGGCAGAAGTTTGCGCCTAACCGACTTTCACACTCCAATGCTGAAAAACGCATTATAGCGTGAGCCCGTTAGTGCTCAACTTCTGAACGCCATGCTCCGCTCTGTTTTAGTAGTCGAGCTCCGTGAACCAAAAGTCTGCGCCTATCCAACTTTAACAACAAGTCGTAAAAAACACGATTTATCGTCAAAGTCCGATAGTGCTCAACTTTTAACCGGTTCACTTCGCTCTGTTATTATTTATTGCCATTTTTAAAAATCAAAAACTTGCTGAAGAAGTAGTTGATCAAGACGACAACTACCTGGTCGAGTAACTTGGTTAAATTTTTATCAACTTTCAAGACTGAAACGCCTAAAAACATGATGGCAGCATCGATCACCAAGGAAACACCGCGGTAGAAAAAGAATTTGCCCATTTCACTCCAAAAGGCTTTCATTGTAGTGTACTTGGAACCAAAAACCCATACTTTGTTAGTGAAAAAGGCAAATAGCACCGAAAGCAGCCAGGCGATCACGTTTGCTAGCTGGTAGTACAAAGCAAATACTGTTCCAAATAAGTAGAAAGCGATAATGTTGATCAGTGTGGTTAAGACACCAAAGAAAAGATAGGCGATCACACCTTTATATTTAAGCCAAATTTTTTTAATGGTTGTCATTTATTTTGTTGTTCCTTATATGTGTTTACCAATTTTTGACTGAAGTCATCTAATGCTGCCAGGTCTTCATCAGAGTCTGGTGCTAGATTGATTTTAAGGTCTGGAGCGCCTTGGATCGCATGGGCTTTTTTCATGGCATTGCTGAAATCATCGACAGCAGTGCAGTAAAAACCCTCATAGAAGGTGTCGCCAGATCCAGCAACTCCATATACTTTACCACTGAGATCCGCTTCTTCTTTGAGGTCGTCATAGAAGTCTAGCCCCTCATCAGGCAAAGCTCCCTCGTCATAAGTGTAAGGGCAGATCACACAAATATCTGCCTCCTCGAAGTCTTCGATCTCTGCTTGAGAGATCTCGATTTGCTCGATCTCAAAACCTTGATCTTCTAAATTATCAGACACAATATCTGCGATATCTTCATTATTCCCTGTAATTGTGGCGAAAACAACTTTTGCTGTTGGCATGACTGATCCTTCTTTCAAAATTTATATCACCAGCTATTATAGCAGATTATGTGAGAAATTTATCCTTTAGTTTGGTAAAATTAAACATTAATTCTCAAATACGCTATAATGAAGGGGTACCCGAGTAGACACTGGAACAATCTTCTGTTTTGTAGTAGTGTGTTTGCTTAGGAATACTGAATAAATAGAACGAAATATTATTCAAATATCTGGAATTAATGGAGGTAACTTATAGATGATAACTTTGAAATCGGACCGCGAGATCAAAGAAATGGCTGAGTCTGGTGCAATTTTGGCCGGCATGCACGTTGGGATCCGTGATTTGATCAAACCAGGTATGTCAAGCTGGGATATCGAAGAGTTTGCACTGAAGTATTTTAAAGCGCACGATGCGATCCCTGAACAAATTGGTTTTGAAGGATACAAGTACGCAACTTGTATCAGTGTTAATGATGAGATCTGCCACGGTTTTCCACGTAAAGACCTGATCTTGAAAGATGGCGACTTGATCAAAGTGGATACTGTTGTCAACTATCATGGTGCAATGAGTGATTCTTGCTGGAGCTATGTGGTCGGTAAATCAACACCTGAGATCGACCGGTTAATGGATGTTACGAAAAAGGCTTTATACTTGGGAATTGACCAAGCTCAGGTCGGTAATCGGATCGGTGACATCGGTGCTGTGATCCAACATTACACTGAAGATGAAAACGGCTATGGCGATGTTCGTGAATTTATCGGCCACGGCATCGGACCTACAATGCATGAAAGCCCTAATGTACCGCACTACGGTGAAGCAGGTAAAGGCTTGCGCTTACGTCCTGGCATGACAATCACGATCGAACCAATGATCAACATGGGCGGCTGGCAAGCAGTTATGGATGACCCAAATGGCTGGACAGCACGGACACAAGATGGCAGCTTATCTTGTCAATTCGAACATACGTTGGCTATTACCAATGATGGGCCGAAGATTTTAACGTCCCAGGATCATGAGTTTGACTCAAAATATTTGCTTTAAAATTTTAAGTAAGTATAATTCAGGCTAGAGGTAAACATTTTTGTTATGAAAAGGGATACATTTACTAATAGCCTATTAATTGATATAATGTCAGCGGACTACCTAGTAAGTTAGTTGTACTAATAATGCTAGTAATATGTACTAATTATTATAGAGGAGCGATCAAATGAAAGTAAGAAAAGCTGTTATTCCAGCTGCTGGACTAGGAACGCGTTTTTTGCCGGCAACTAAAGCTTTAGCTAAGGAAATGTTACCGATCATTGATAAACCAACGATCCAATACATCGTTGAGGAAGCTAAAAAATCAGGTATCGAGGACATTTTAGTTGTCACAGGGAAGGGTAAACGTCCGATCGAAGATCACTTTGACTCGGTCCCTGAATTGGAACAAAATTTGAAAGATAAGGGCAAAACAGATCTTTTAAAGCTAGTTGAACAGACTACGGATATCAACCTTTACTTCATCAGACAATCTCATCCCCGTGGCTTAGGCGATGCTGTCTTGATGGCCAAAGATTTTGTGGGCGATGAACCCTTTGTTGTGATGTTAGGTGATGACATCATGGAAGACAAGGTACCATTGACTAAGCAATTAATGCAACGCTATGAAGATACGCATGCATCTACGTTAGCAGTAATGAAGGTCCCACATCAAGAAGTTAATAAATATGGTGTGATCGACCCAGCCGCACAGACAAAACCTGGCTTGTACGATGTTAAGCGTTTCGTTGAAAAACCGGATGTTGATAAGGCGCCATCTGACTTGGCAATTATTGGTCGTTACTTGTTAACGCCTGAGATCTTCCAAATGTTAGAGACACAAAAACCGGGCGCCGGTAACGAAGTTCAATTGACTGACGCGATCGATCGTTTGAACAAGATCCAACGCGTATTTGCTCATGAATTCAAAGGTGACCGTTTTGATGTCGGCTACAAGTTTGGCTACTTGAAGACTTCGATCGAATTTGGCTTACGTCATCCAGAAGTTAAGGATGAATTACGAGCATACATTAAAGATCTCAGCAAAAAAATTAAGTAAATTGATGCTGGTAAATAATCACGGGAGTTCTGATCAAGATCAGAGCTCTTTTTTTAGAGTTTTGATTGGTTTTTTAAAGAGTGAGATGGTACACTTCCAGTGTTTATATTTCTGACTCTACTATCTATTTTATTTTTAGTGTAAAATGAATGGTGTAATAATTATTGTGTATTTTATATGTACACATCTGTAAAAGTTATTTTTCAATACACATTTAATAATAGTAGGGGAGTAGTATTATGCAAAAACATAAGAAACACGTACACTCAAGACGCAAGAAAACACTGAAGAAAGTTGGCTGGACAGTCTTAGCTGTCGTGATCTTACTCGCTGTTGGCTCGTGGGCCTGGGGCAGTACGTTGGTTCAGAGTCGTGTTCAGGCTTCTTTTGGCAATAATGCGGCATATCAAAAAAGGAGTACGATAAGCAACGTGCCCTTGCCAAGAAGAAATATGGTGACACAACGGAGAATACTGCTGCGGTTAAAAAAAACCGACGGCAAAAGAAAGTTCCTCTGCAAGTAAAACAAACAGTTCTACTAAAAAAACGTCAAGTGATCAAAAATATATCTACATCACGGTCAAACAGGGTGAATATTTGTCAACGATCGCTAACAATTACAATACGACAGTCGACAAGTTAGTCGAGTTAAATGATTTAGAGAGTCGTGATATTTCGGCTGGAGTCCAACTTAAGGTCCCAGCTAATGGTAATACTTCAACGGGGAATTCAGCAGACAGCTCAGGACAGTAAAAGTGATATAGGATGTGAACTAACTGAATGGATCTCGGAAAAAAATTTCAGCCGGTCAAGAAATTTGTGCGGCTAGTGATCAAACAATTTGGAGAAGTGAACATTGGCAATACTGCGATAGTGACGGCTTATTATTCACTGTTAGCAATATTTCCGATGCTGATTTTTATAACTAACCTGCTTCCAATGTTGGGTCTGAAGGCGGACACGATCCTGCCTTATTTGCAAACAGCTTTCCCATCAACGGTCTTTAGTACTATCAAACCGATCGTGATGGACTTTTTGAATAATAGTTCTGGTAGTTTGGCTTCAGTGACTGGGATACTAACGATCTGGTCAGCAAGTCGGGGAGTTAATGCCCTAAAAATGTCGATCAACCAAGTATATGGGGTTAAAGATTATGATAATGCAATTACCAGCCGCATCTTTTCATTCTTTATGATCTTGTTGTTTGCGATCATCGTGATCGTGGCTTTTGTTGTCAACAGTTTTGGTCAGATCGTCCTTGAATATTTAACACCGATTTTCCATTTATCGTTAGGGTGGTTAGATGCTTTTTCAAAATATAAATCATTAGCTACTCTGGTAATTATCTTTTTGGTAATGGTCTTCCTTTATGTGACTTTGACTAATGCCAAGACCCACTTGCGTTATGTGTGGCCTGGAGCGTTATTTGCCGCAGCAGGGTGGATGATCTTGACACAAGGTTTTTCGATCTATTTGAAATATTTTGCCAAATCAGTTCTGAGTTACGGGACGATCGGAACGTTTATCGTCTTGCTGTTCTGGTTGAATTTTTCCAGTTGGCTTATTTTACTGGGGGCTTTATTGAATTCAACTTTAGAGAGGTATCACTACGGTAAAATCGAGCCTAAAAAGACTGCTATTAAAAGATTGTATGATCGGGTGGATCCAATGAATAAAGACAATTCTAAAAAGAAAAAGTCTACTAAATAAAAAGTTTTAATTCAAAATACCTCATAGTTAGATCGAAGTGCAACAAACGATCTAGTTATGGGGTATTTTGAATTTATTGTCTGGTACTACTCTGTTTTTGAAACGCCACGCTCAATAACTTACTGGCAAAGTTTATTTGGAAAACGCAAATCAGTCTTTAGAACAGTTCAAGTAACTTCAGAAAAACTCCCAGTTTGGTTGAAAATCTGACTGGGAGTTTGCTAATGATTATTCTGAATTTTTATCTTCAAGATAGCGGGTGATCATATCACCTGAAAATCCCTTGCGATAGAGACCCTGACGAACTTTTTGTACTCGTTGCTTTTGTTCATAACGGTGGTTTTTACGCCAAAGTTTGTCGCCTTGTTCCTGTAGAGCAGCTGTTTCTTCTTGATCATCGGGTTGAAGGTCTAATTCGTCCATGATCAAGTTGATCACATCACTGGAAAAACCCTTTTGCATTAATTGCTGCCGGACCTTATTATTTTTAGTGCGGAATGATTCGCCGTGAAAGTGCTTAGCGCTTTTTTTAGCAACAGTCACTCCGTTTTCTACCTGCTGCTCTTCTGGAAATTCTGCCAGTGCTTCTTCAATATCAACTGCAGGGACTCCTTTTTGGCGGAGTTTGTTGGCAATCACGGTTGGCCCTTTATCTGCAGTTTTAGCCATGGTGCGAACATAACTTTGAGCATATTGCAGATCATCTATCAAGTCCATTTCTGCTAATTTGGCTAAAGTCGATTCAATATCTTGCTCTGCGATCTCATTTTGACGCAAATGGTCGCGGACTTCGCGTTTTGTTCGTAGCTGATGGGCTAGGTAATTCAAAGCTTTTTGGTAGGCTTTAGAAGTATTGTCAGCCTCTTTGATGTTTTCGATGTCTTCGTCAGTTAGCTCTTTACCCTTGCTTAACGCAAAGCGGATCAGAACATCTTCACCGATCGGAAAAGAATATTTACCATCTAGGTATACATTGTAGCGACCCTTACGTTTCTGTGTTTTGATCATGGTGATCGTTTTTGTCAAAATAGTCCTCCCCTTAACTCTCAAAAATTAGTTATTATAGATATTATAATAGCAAAAGCAGCTATTTTCCACGGCTAGCATGTTATAATCGAAAGCGACAGGCTGACAGAAAACTAATTTCACTGCCGGCATGAAGGGAAAAGTAATGAAAAATAATCAGTATACAGCACAACATAATAAAAAGCACCACGGCTCCCAACGTGATAGTTTGCTGGAAAAGGTCATTTTAGTAACCATCAAACGGCTTGGAATCAATGGTGAAGGCATCGGCTATTATAAGCGGAAGATTATTTTTATTCCAGGAGCCTTACCACACGAGGATGTGTTAGCACGCGTCACACTTGAAAAAAAGAAATATTTGGAAGGCGAACTGGTCCGCGTCAAAAAGAAGAGCAAAGACCGGGTCAAACCGATCGATCATTATAATGTTGGCGGCATTGAGCTGGAACATTTGGCTTATCCGGCTCAGCTTAAATTTAAACGAGATGTGATCAAGCAAGCTCTAAAAAAATACCGTCCCGCCGATTTTGCTAACTATCAGATCAAAGCCACGATCAGCATGGGAGAGCCGTATCATTACCGTAATAAGCTGCAATTCCAAGTGCGGGCGGGAGAACACGGCAAGATCAAGGCAGGTTTGTATCGTCCAGACAGTCATGAGCTAGTTGACTTGCCAACATTTTCCACCCAAACTGACCTTTCGCTGAAAACCGTGCGTTTGATTTGCAAGTTGTTAGCCAAGTGGAAGATCCAACCATACCATGAACGTCAAGATGCAGGGATCGTTAAAACGGTGGTCGTGCGTGAGTCTTTTGCCAACCATCAACTGCAAGTCGTACTTGTCAGTCGGACTAAAAAGATCCCCCAGATCAATAATCTGATCACTGATCTGGTCAAGCAAGAACCAGCTGTCGTTTCGGTCATGCAAAATATCAATCCGCAAAAAACATCTTTAGTGTGGGGAGCCAAAACTGTTCATCTTTATGGACAAGACCAGTTAGTTGAAAGAATTGGCAATGTTGAGTACCGTTTGTCGGCGCGCGCTTTTTTCCAGCTGAATACTCTTCAGACTGAAAAGTTATATGCAAAAGTGAAGGAAGCTCTTGATTTAGAGGCAGGGGAGCTGTTAGTTGACGCCTATTGCGGTGTCGGAACGATCGGCATTTTTCTGGCACAAGAAGCTCGTGGGGTCTACGGCATGGATGTCACACCTGAAGCAATCGTTGATGCACGGCAAAATGCGCAACTGGCTGGTCTGACTAACGCCCACTATGAGGTTGGAACGGCACAAGATTGGTTTGCAAAATGGACCAGTCAAGGGATCATCCCAGATGCTTTGGTTGTTGATCCGCCACGAACCGGTCTGGATGATAAGCTGATCGCTACTATCTTGAAATATCGACCGGCCAAATTTGTTTACGTTTCTTGTAATCCCTCAACTTTGGCTGCTGACTTGGTTTTGTTGACCAAGGCTTACACAGTAGAATACATTCAACCGCTGGATATGTTCCCGCAAACGGCACGCAGTGAAGCAGTGGTTAAACTTAAATTGAAAAAATAAAAAACTAAGCTGAAATGAACAAAAGTCTAGGAATATACTTTGTGCATTTCGGCTTGTTTTGCTATAATTAGATTGATTTCGGTGTATTTACACCTGTGTTTATGGAAAGCAGGGAAGTTTATGCGACATTTCAGTGGACCCAAGGAGGGCGAGTTCATTACTTTAAAGAGTTATAAACACGATGGTAGTTTACACCGCACATGGCGTGATACGATGGTTTTGAAAACTAGTGAAAATGCTTTGATCGGATGCAATGACCATACTTTAGTCACAGAATCTGATGGGCGCAGATGGCTCACCCGGGAGCCGGCATTGGTTTATTTTCACGCTAATTACTGGTTTAATATTGTAACCATGATCCGTGATAATGGGATCTCCTATTATTGTAATTTGGCTTCACCGGCGGTTTTAGATAAAGAGGCATTGAAGTATATTGATTATGACTTGGATGTGAAAGTCTTTCCAAATGGGGAAAAGCGGCTCTTAGATGTCGATGAATATCAGGAGTTTGGTTCACGTTGGCATTATTCGGCGGAAACAGACAAGATCTTAAAACATAATGTGCGGACATTAGTGGATTGGATCGATCATAAAAAAGGACCGTTTTCACAAGAATATGTCGAGATCTGGTACAATCGCTACTTGGAATTATCTAAGCGGCAGTAAACCAAGACCGGTGTTTATAACAATGAAAAGTTCAACGATGGCAACTTAGGTTGTGTGTCGTTGAACTTTTTTGATCAAAGGATAGCTCTTGTCCTTTTAGTTTGCGGTGAAAATTATTTAATATTAGTAAACAGATTTGTTTAAAACTTTGTTAAATCGGACTTGATTTGTCATCAGATTGCTTGAAAAGTATAAATATGGTATTGTTACTCTCGTAAATAGTTCGTAATTATCGAAAAAATAAGATTGGGATGAAACGTTGATCATGAGTAAAAAAGTTGCTGTTTTAGGCGCCGGTTCTTGGGGTAGCGTTCTTGCAAATGTTTTAATCGAGAACCAAAACCAAGTTGAATTGTGGACCTATAAGGCTCCTCAAGCTGACGAAATTAATTCACAACATACCAATAATAAATACATCAAAGATTATCATTTTTCTGAGAAATTGCATGCAACAACAGATATGAATGAAGCTTTGAAAGATGCTGAAGTTGTGTTATTTGTTGTGCCGACTAAAGCTATTCGTGAGGTTGCAGTTCAAGTTTGTGATGTTTTGCGTTCAACCAATAATGCCCCCTTGATCGTTCATGCCAGCAAGGGCTTGGAATTAAAAACCTACAAGCGGATCTCTGAGATCATCGATGAAGAGATCCCATCAGGATATCGGCAGGGGATAGTTGCCTTGTCCGGACCTAGTCATGCTGAAGAAGTTGCGCACCATGACTTGACTCTGATCACTGCTGCTAGTGAAGACCTAGAATGTGCTAAGGAAGTTCAGTCTTTGTTTATGAACGAGTATTTGCGGATTTATACCAACCCAGACCTCTTAGGAGTTGAATTAGGAGCTGCATTTAAAAATATTATCGCGCTTGGTGCAGGTGCTTTGCATGGTCTTGGCTATGGCGATGATGCCAAAGCAGCCCTTATGACTCGTGGACTGGCTGAAATCAGTCGGATCGGAGTGGCCTTTGGGGCTGATCCGCTGACCTTTATCGGCCTTTCTGGTGTCGGAGATCTGATCGTTACTTGTACTAGTGTCCATTCCCGTAATTGGCGTGCTGGTGACCAGCTTGGTGCCGGTAAAAAACTGCCAGATGTGATTGCCGATATGGGAATGGTCATCGAAGGGATCAACACTACACAAGCAGCTTACGAGCTCGCACAGCAAAAACAGATCGACATGCCGATCACCACTGCAATTTATAATGTTTTATACCAAGGTGCGGACATTAAAGAAGAAGTGGGCGGACTGATGACCCGTGAAGGAAAGTCAGAAGAAAGTGCTTCAACTTTTAATTTTACTGAACAAAACTAAATCATGTCTCATTATAAATGGACCTCGGCTGGAGAATTAAATTGTCTTTCTCTTAGTTGAGGTCCTATTAATTGGTAGTGGACAATTATTTCATTCTCTTTAATTATTCCGCTAGTAATTGACAGTTACTGGCTATTTCTTTAATATTTAACATATCCGAGTTTAAAAATTTCAGGGAGATTATGATGGCTAAAATTGAATTAAAATATATAACAAAAGAAAGTCCTTTGTTGATCGACAAGAAAGAACGTAACAAAGGTGTTGTACAAACTGCCGAAAATGATAGTTTTTGGCAATTACGCGGTATCTCTTTAGACATAAATGATGGCGAAGCTGTTGGTTTAGTCGGGATGAATGGATCAGGTAAATCTGCTTTATTGCAGATCATTGCCGGTTTAACACAACAAACGACTGGCTTTATTACTTGTCCGAGCCGGATCAATCTTGCTTCTGCAACCCACGGCTTGGCTGATGACCAGACTGGGTTGGAAAACATTCGTACTAAGATCGCTGAAGCTGATATTGATAGTTTCAAAGGTGACCATTTGACCAACGGAGTGATCAATTTTTGTGAACTGGGTCAGTGGCTGTATCGGCCGGTTTCGGAATATTCTATTGGTATGCGGGCTCGCTTGAGCTTGGGGATCGCCTTATATATTCAACCAGAATTGGTTTTGATCGATGATTTGTTTTTCTTGTTGGATCAGGATTTCTTTCAAAAAACGGCGGCAAGGATCCAACGGTTAAAAGATCTCGGGGTTTCATTTTTCATTAGTGATTCACGCGGTTTGAACGTTGAGGCTTTCTGTGAAAGAACAGTTTGGCTGCAGTTTGGTGAACAACAAGACTTTGGCCCGTCACGTGACGTGATGCAACAGTATCAATACTTTATTGACTATTATTATGGTTTGAGCCTGCCGGAACAAAATGATTATTTGGCTAAAAAGCAACAAGAACAGGTCGACTTTGATATCAGTCATTTGTACGATGAGTTCAAGAGCGAACAATTTAAGCAGGGTTATACTCGTAAAGATGAACCGCGTATGCGCAAAGCCTTCTTTGTGGAACGCGGTGCTGATCCAGTTGGTAAAACAGCGAAGAAGGAAAAGACTGTTAATACTGAAAGTGAACCAGCTCCAGCTCAACCTAAAAAATCGGGTAAAATGGGTTGGATAGTGACTGCAGCGGTCATTTTGGTATTTGGCGGCGGTTGGTGGTTCGCTGAAAGTCAGCAGTTTAGCCTAAGCGGTAAGCAGGCAAGCGAGTCTTCTCAGGTCGAAAAAAGAGAAAAGGCAGACTCTAGTTCGCTAGCAGCAGCTAAAAAGAAAAGCAATACCAGTTCTGATATTGCGGCCTCGAGTGCGGCTAAAAAACAAGCTAGTGAAAAGAAAGCCAGCTCAGAAAAGGCCGCTTCAGAAAAGGCTGCTTCGGAGAAAAAAGCCAGTTCTGAAAAGAGCGCAAGTTCAGCTAGTTCTTCATCACAAGAAGAAACACAAACAGTTAATGTTGGCGATGGGGAAACGATCGGCGAATTGGCTCAGAAATATGCCACGACCGTTGCTAAGATACAAGAACTAAATAATATGGGCAGCGACATTAACTTAACTGCCGGCGATAGCGTCAAAGTTCCAAAATAATTTGTTTAAAGTGTTTGATATATAGTATAATTTATACCATGTAAACTTAATTATTGGAGTGGTGGAAAATTATGGATGCTGATCCTGGACAGCAGTGGGGTTTGTTGATTCTAGCCTTAGTGTTGATGGTACTAGGTTTTTGTTTTGCTATATATGAGCGGGCTTTGAAGACCACAACGAATCAGGCGCTTGAAAGTGCTAGTGAATCGTTGTCTGCTAAAAAGAAAGAAAAAGTCGCAGGTTTGATCAAAAGATTACCTCATGAATTTCAAATGGCGCAGGTTGCTCGTTTAACGACCTGTTTGCTTGCCTTGATATTTTTAGTAACGGCTGTCTTTTTAGCACTAGGCGAAAGTCTAACAAGTGTGCTCGTTAGTGGGATCGTACTAGGAGTAGTTGCCAGTGCCATAAACGAGCCGCTGTTCGTTAAGTTGCCACTAAAAGTTGTTGTTCATGATCCAGTTAAAGCAGCCTTAAAGGGTTACCGTATTTTGCATTGGGTCATTTCATTATTCATTCCACTTGTTTTTGCGATCAACTGGTTTTGCAAGTTGTTGGGCAGGGATAAGATCGTAGCGGTTGAACCTAGTCAGGTAATGTCTTGGCAAAATATCGTCGATTTGATCGAAGAGGGTCGCAGTAAAGGTGAGATCGATAACGACGAATATGAAATGATCAAGGGGATCTTGTCTTTACATGAGAAGATGGCCCGCGAAGTAATGGTGCCGCGAATTGATGCATTTATGATCGATATTACGAATGATAATGACCGAAGTATTGATGATATCCTACAGATGAATTATTCGCGTGTACCAGTCTACCATGAAGATAAGGATAATATTATCGGTGTTGTGCACATTAAAAACTTGGTGAAGGCTGCACGACAATTTGGTTTCGAACATACTACGATCCGGCAAGTGATGCGGGAACCTTTCTTTGTTCCAGAAACCATTATGATCGATCAACTGATTTATGAAATGAAGAAAAAGCAAAATCAAATGGCGATCTTGCTGGACGAATATGGAGGGGTGGTCGGACTTGTTACCTTGGAAGATTTGATTGAAGAGATCGTTGGGGAAATTGAAGACGAGTCTGATGAACCGGATCAAATGATGATCTCACTCACACCAGCTGATTTTCTGGTTCAAGGAAAAATGGCCTTAGATGATTTTAATGACGAATTTGGTCAAGATCTCCAAGTTCCAGATGTCGATACAATTGCCGGCTATGTGATCACGCAACTTGGCTATATTCCACAAGAATCCGATGTTGATTCAGTTACCCTGGATGACGGTTCAACAATCGTGGTTCATAAGATGGAAGATGATCGCTTGTTAGAATTAGAAATAGAATTATCGCATGAGGCGGTCGACTATCGAGTTGAACGTGAGAAATCGAAGAAGAAGGCTCAAGCTAAACTTGAACTAAATCGATGAAAGTAAATTTGATAAAATATGGATAGTAACAACTGGACTGGTCTGTTAACAATTTTAAAACCGGTCCATTTTTTTAAAATATGAAATAAATAAAAATGAGGAATAGTGAGAAAAATGAATAAAAAAGAATTAGATAGTGAAGTTGCCAAACGGCGGACCTTTGCTATCATATCACACCCTGACGCTGGGAAAACGACGATCACTGAGCAATTGCTGCTTTTTGGTGGCGTTTTACGTTCTGCAGGAACGGTCAAGGCTAAAAAAAGTGGGAACTTCGCTAAATCAGACTGGATGGAAATCGAAAAGAAACGTGGGATCTCTGTTACCAGTTCAGTGATGCAGTTTAACTATGCTGGAAAAAGGATCAACATTTTGGATACACCTGGGCATGAGGACTTCTCTGAAGATACTTATCGAACTTTAATGGCGGTTGACTCTGCGGTGATGGTGATCGATGCTGCCAAGGGGATCGAACCTCAGACCAAAAAGCTGTTTCAGATCTGTAAAATGCGGGGGATCCCGATTTTCACCTTTATGAATAAACTTGATCGTGACAGTAGGGAACCGCTGGATCTCATCGCTGAATTGGAAGATGTTTTAGGTATTGATGCTTACGCAATGAACTGGCCAATTGGAATGGGTAAAGGTCTCAAGGGTTTATATGACATCTATAATAACCGGATCGAACTTTATCATTCAGAAGATAAGGGTCAGGACTTCTTACCACTGAATGAAGACGGGACCTTGGCAGTCGATGACAAGTTAGCTGAGGACAGCATTTACCAGCAGGTTTTGGATGATGTTGAGTTAGTTAAAGATGCCGGGAATGAATTTGACGCTGACAAGATAGCTAAAGGTGAACTTACACCAGTCTTCTTTGGTTCAGCTCTGACTAATTTTGGGGTCAAAACCTTCCTAGATGCTTATTTGCAGTTTGCTCCAGCCCCTGCTTCACATCAAACTATTGCAGAGACCGAAGTTCAACCCGATTCAGAAGATTTTTCTGGTTTTATTTTTAAGATCCAGGCTAATATGAATCCAAACCATCGGGACCGGATCGCATTTGTGCGCATCTGTTCCGGAGAGTTTGAGCGCGGCATGGATGTCAACTTAAAGCGTACTGACAAAAAGATGCGTTTATCTAACTCGACCCAATTTATGGCGGACACCAGAGAAAACGTTGAAAGTGCAGTGGCAGGGGACATTATTGGATTATATGATACCGGTAATTTTCAGATCGGTGATACTATTTACACGGGTAAAAATGCGGTAGAGTATCCCAAATTACCACAATTTACCCCAGAATTATTTATGCGAGTCACTGCTAAAAATGTGATGAAACAAAAATCATTTCATAAAGGTATTCAACAATTAGTTCAGGAAGGTGCAATTCAGCTGTATCAGAGTTATTCGACAGGTGATTACATTTTGGGTGCTGTCGGGCAGCTGCAGTTTGAAGTTTTTCAATTCCGGATGCTAAATGAATATCACTCAGAAGTTGTTTTGACTCCGTTAGGACATAAGATCGCCCGTTGGATCGATCCAGAACAATTAGACGAAAAGATGGCTAGTTCCAGAAATATGCTGGTTAAAGATCGAAACGAAAAGCCATTATTCTTATTTGAAAACGAGTTTGCTGAACGCTGGTTTGCTGATAAATATCCAGATGTTAAGCTGTTTTCATTACTATAAAAACAAAGTGGAAACAAGTGGGAGGAAGCGAGTATATCGGACTTTAATCCCATAGTACGTTTTTAGTACTGTGGGGTTGAAGTTGGATAGACGGAGCTTCTTGCTTGTTGAAACTTAACTATAAAAATAAAGTGGCATTTAATTTCAAAAAAGCTCATGTCTTTCTTTTTCCCATTCAGGGAAACGAGAAGGACGCGAGCTTTTTAGGTTTTAAAATTTTAAATATTCGGCTAGTAACCAGCCGACATTAGCAACTTGGTACCACTGCATACCGTTGATGTTTTTTTGTGCGCTAAGTTTAACAGTCTGACCATCCATTAATTGTGCTGTTTTTTTACCGCAAGGAAGATCATATAAATTAACCTTTTTGCCTGGAATAAAATCGATCCTGGCTGATGCTTTAAGGGAAACAGCATAACTTTCAGGGACATTATTGGTTTGAGCCATCTGTGTTAAATATTTGTTTTTATCAACTAATTTGATATTTTCGTCAGCTTTGACCCAGGTATTTCCGCCTAAACAATACCAGATCTGGTTGTCAGTCGTTGTGACGGTTTTAAAAATTTGCCAAAAAGTATTTTTAGCTAAAGTCATCTTTAAAGTTCGACCGTGGGGTTCACTGACGCATTTAATGAAGTCAGTGGTTTTTAACAACCGTAACTCTTCGTCAAATTTTTCCCATAATTTCTGACGGTACAAATAAGTCACAAACTGTTGTCTTTCCAAAAAATGCCCAGTTACCGGTCCCCGAGCCTGCAATAAACGATAATTAGCGAAACTTGGAGCAACCAGGGAATAGGGGGCATGTAATTTTCCGCGGACAAATTCAGGTTTAGCCAGCATTGTTTGTTGATCTATATCTTTGGCCAATAGCCACACAACTGCTGCTTGATGCCTATGATAGTGGATTTTGATCACACCATATTTGTGAATGAAAGTAGATGTATAGCCTTCGATTTGACTGATATAATAATCGCTAAATCGTTTCAGCTTGAGATCAATTTCTTGTCCGCGATAGCCATGTAAAACTTGAGCCGCTGCCAAATAATTTTGTTTTTCATCTAGATACAAGACCAATAAAGCAGCAGGGATCGGACGTGCACTTGCACTAGTTGAAGTCAGTACACCTTGGTTAAAACTTTGTTTTTTTGAAACACTCATGATCTCAGAGTGGACCTCAGGTCGTGTTGTGACTTTAGAGTCGTTATTTTCATGATAAATACGTGTCTGAGTATATTCTGTTGTGGAAGGTGTTTTTTCGTTTTTTTCAGCTGAAAATTCTTTTCTAAGTACTTTCAAACCGCGTTTGATAACGTTAAATGGTTCGAAACCTGACATACAATCCACCTCTTCCACCTAAATTTTATTTCTTACTTATTATTATAACGTAACAAGGGAGCTTTTTTAAATATGAATTTAGTAATGCTTGCACAACTTAGTTAAAAACATTAAAAAAGCAAAATATACTAGAGTCCGAACCCAGGTTCAAAACTGAAAGCGTATTTTGCTGGCTGAAATATTTTTTTAAATTGTTTGGACTCTTGTTTTAACTGAGGTCAGACTGGATCTCGATCACTTTATCCGCTCTGGAGATGGTAGCATCGGCCTTGGATTCACCTAAGAGGTTGTCTAAAACAAAATTGATCTCTTTTTCTGTGATGGAACGTAATTTATTAGAGATCACGATCTCGTTGGAACTTTCCTTTTTTTTGTGAACGACGATCGAATTCCCCAGCGTGTAAACTTTAATAAAGTGAGCAGGTGAATTTCTTAGTTCTTTGCTGATCTCATGTGCATAACTATTTGTAACGTCGACTAAATTCAACATTTTATGACCTCCCAGTGTTTTGTCCTTTGACTATATTATATATTAAAATTTACCAATCCAAAAATTTAAAGTACTCAAAAGAGGAGATTTTTTAACTCCCATAAAACATAAAGTTTGTGAAATAAGTCAATTATTAAAGGAAAGTGATAAATTACTATGTTTTAATCAAAAACAGCGAAAAAAAGCACAGGCGCTCAACATACTGAGCGCCTGTGCAAGCACTAATTACTATTCAGTTGTCTAAAGGTTGAAAGTACCAAAACAGACCG
>NZ_AZFI01000220.1 GCF_001435755.1 Ligilactobacillus acidipiscis DSM 15836
ATTTCATCAGTACCACTTGATAAAGAACCGAATAAAAAAGGCAGCAGTTTTAGTAAATTTTCTTACTAAAACTGCCGTCTTTTTTATTTAACATATTTCTCTACCCTGTGATCAAGACAGCGCAAACAATCAACCAAAGTGAGAGCAAAAGGCTGTTGACCGAGAACCTATCAAAATGGATTGGTTTATTTTTTTTATCAGCTATTTTATGGACATCAATTTTTCGGGCTTGGTATTCTTCATCAGTCTCACCCTTATGTTGATGTTGAAACCAACCAGAGATAAGACTGGCATGTAGTAAGATATCCGTAATTGCCAGACATAACAACACTAGACCAGCCATAAAGTAAATATCAGAAACAAGGATATTTTGTTTGGCTAAATAGCCAATTAACGCAAGGACTGCTGTAACACAAATTGTAGACAGATCTAACTTGATCATGATCTTGCTTTTAAAATTTGCCATTTAATTCATTACACCACATTTTTTCAAAAATTAAAGTTGTTCAAATGAGCTTGACTGCTCCATAATTAACTTCTATTAAAAAATTATACCATGATTCGATCTTTTTTCACTTCCAAAATGATAAGTTGTTCTTACTTTAAACAAAAGGGCTTAGGGGATCCTTATTTTCCTCGATCCACTGACCTTTTCCTACCCATCAACCAAGTGGTGAAAAAAATCACTAAAATTACAGAGATGACTGAATATAAAACTAACATGCATTCACTCACAAAGATTTTGGAATTTAGATAATAGCCAAAACTATTGTGCAACTTGTTAAGCAAAATAAATAGTGCAAGGTCACCACCAAACATTCCAAAAAATAATGTGTTAAAGGTCATGCCCATGATCTGAAAGCCGATATTCTGCCCACTTTCATACAATTTTCCCCGCTCGATCTGTGGATCTTGCTCAATAACCTCATTTAAGCCGCTGGCAATTGAATTTGCTGCCTCAGCAATAGCTCCAAGAGTACTCAAAACAGTCGTTGATATTGCAATTTTTTCAAAATCAACACCTACCATTAAATTAAAAGCCTCGATCTCTTCAGATTGTTCGTTAGCAAAGCCCTTGACTTGCACCACATGATCTAAGGGGATGATCAAAAGCAGCATCACGATCATCACACACAGTGTTGCTAAAAAAACAACGTTAGCTGACTTTTCATCAGAAGTCCCCATATAAATCGTGATAGCCAAAATACAGACCCCGCTAAAAAGCGATGTCCACAAGGGAGGAAATCCAGATGAGATCAAGATGATCGTCAAAAATAATAAACCGAAGTTTAACAAAACAGAGAAAAAGGCTGAAAAGCCTTGCTTACCACCGATCAAAACCATCAATACCGCGAGGATCACAGTTAAAATACTAATCGTTTCCAACTTTATGCCCCCTTTTAAAGGTTAATGATGCTAAGCCGCTTGCGGCGGGTACTACCAACGCTATACCGATCCCACTGATCAAAGACTGTACGATCCCCAATGACATCGTCCATTCAAAGGTATAGCCGATACTATTACCTGTTCTGAAAAATAACACTCCCATCGCAAATGTCTCCGCAAAAAAGATCAGCAGTAATACGTTGATCAATGGTCCTAAAATCGAACGACCGACTTCCAAGCCTGAAGAAAACAATTGCTGCTGTTTAATGTGTGGATGGGCACGACGAATTTCAAAGACTGTAGAAACAATATCTGTCGCTGCATCCATCACTGCTCCTAACAAACCGATCACAGTCGCCGATAAGAACAGTTGTTTAGGTAATTGAGTCGCGAAGTCCAAGGCTTCGTAGTGTAAATCGTCGCCCGTATAATTTAATACTAAAATACCAATTAGCAAGCCTGCCGCAGTTCCGGCCACGATAGCCCCAAAAGTTACCGCACATTGCTTGTTCCAACCGATAACTATTACCAACGATAAGGCAGTAAATATAAAAGCACTCACAACAAACAACCAAAAAAAGTTGGTCAAATTCAGTGTGACATCCAAGTTAACAAAAATTAGAAACACGACAAAATTTAAAGCCACGCTCAACAAGGTTTTCAATCCTTTAAATCTCATGGTCAAAATTAATAAGGAAACCACGAGCCAGCTTAGCATTATTAAATAGGTGTCGCGTTTATAATCTGAAATTTGTGCTGTAAGACGACCATTCTTTTTTTGCAAGTCAACAAAAACCTGCTGTCCCGTATGAAACTTCTGGTCGAACGCACCTGAATCTGTCCACGAATTAGCAGCGTGAACTTTTTTACCTTGATACTTGCCGTTTTTGATGACCATGACGATTTTTTGTGAATGTTGATGATCGATATTTTTAAACTCGTCCTCAGTTTGCTTGGTAGTGCCATTGCTGATTCGAGTTATTTGTCCAATATCACGGTCATACATGAAGGCATCATGTATTGTAAATATGTAGACAAAGGCGCCTACCATGAGCAATATCAGAACTGTCACTAAACTTTTCATATTTTTGCCAGACATTTGATCAATTCCCTTCAATTCTTCCAGCTTAGCACTATCATTCCATAACATAAAGATAAGCAGGAACGATTTAAGTTTCTTTTTAACCACTAAAAGGTCAACCTGGATTAAATTTTTAGTTTACGATATAATTCTATTTGGCA
>NZ_AZFI01000221.1 GCF_001435755.1 Ligilactobacillus acidipiscis DSM 15836
ACACTTGTTGCACTTGATTTGAAAATTAAGGTTAATAATTGTTTTATTATGTTAAATTCTGTGAATTGCTCCTAAGTTCGTTAAACACTCAGTACTTTACAAAGTTTAACTATTTTTTTTAGCTCTTGAACCCACGGCCAATATAAACTGCAAAACTATCTCAGAATTTTGGCGCTTTTAGGGCGTTTGAACCAAACTGGCGTGCAGAAATGGCGTCGATCAATACATTTTTGTACGCATTTGTTCCTTGTTCTTGTAATTCTTGCCAATTAGGTAAGATTTGGGGTGAAAGTTGTGTCAAAAAATAGACGAGATTTCCAATAAAATATAACCCTTCAACTTTATTTTAAGAACGCTCCCGACGACCATCGCAAGGCCAGAATTTTTGATTTCGTAAAGGTAGGTTTTGATTTTCCAGTATTGATTATAGTAATCAAGGATCCACCGGAAACCAGGCTTATGCTGAGATAGTTCCGATAAATTCTGGGTCGGAAGTGTTGAAATGAACAAGTGCTTGTCTTTTCGGTGTTTTTGGCCGTCTTTACATGGCCGATTGTTTTTCTATTGTCCACTGTGGCAATTGAAAAAGTGTAGTTTCTTTACAAATATTAACGATAAAATAAGATTTATTGTGTCTCTTCACGTGGTCTAGACATCCTTTTTAGGATACCGACTGTCATAGACGAAAATGATGTGTTGTTGACCAATGATTTTACGAGCTTGTTCAGCTGACTCGTTTGCTATTTTAAGTTTGAATCGATATATTCGAGATGCGAATGGAGCCATGAAATATTTAACTGACTTGGGGGTTCAGCAAGATTCCGAGTGGGGAAAGCTAGCACCAAAGTAACGAAGTTATTGTCTTCTATGAATTTTTCTTAGGTGGCGGGTGCAAAGTTTTTACGTGCTCAAACTTTCTCCCGAACTTAGGTTGTAGGGTGTCATTGAATAAAAGAGTACCGAATACTTTTCCAGTGGTTCAGATAATTGCGGTAATGTAAAGATTTGCAACACATAATTCTAGCTCGCTAAGCAGGGTGGCAGAGATTCCGACGTTTTGTGCCAAAATTTTATAAAACGTTGTTAAATTAACTGATGTATAAAAAATGTAATATATTATAATAAGCGATGTAAGTTTAATTTGTGATTACAGTTAGGAGTAAAAGATGAAGTTTTTAAAAAGTAGTTGGGTCACTATCTCTCAAATTATTTTATTTCTTTTTATGTTTTTTTGGGAATATGTTACCCCTTTATGGGCCGATGACCTGCAATCTAGCCATCTAAGTTTAAGGGGGATTATGGATCTTTCGAGGCATGAGTGGTTTAGCTGGAATGGTCGTTTCTTTGGGCAATCATTTTTTAGAATTATGATATTAAGTAATCAGGTTGTAGGTGCATTGTTGAATAGCTTGATTTTTGTCCTACTAATTACTTTAATGGCAAAACTTAGTATTGGCGGTAAGAAAACTAAAATTTCATTTTTGCGATTTTGGTTAGTTACCATTGCTACGATAATATTTATTCCAACTTTTGGACAAACAGTTTTGTGGCGTGCTGGTGCTGGTAATTATCTTTGGATGACAACTTTCAATTTGGGCTTCCTGTACATATATCTAAAGACTAATTTTTTTGAAAAACCAATGACATGGGTAAAATTAGTTAGTTTTCTTCCATTTCTAATCTTATCGTTAATTGCTGGTTGGTCTAATGAAAACACTGCTGGAGGAACTCTGATAATCATACTGGTGTATACGATAATTGAATTGTATAAAAAGGATCGGGTTAATTTTGTTTATTGGCTGGGTTTAATAGTCTTTTCAATAGGTTATGCTTTTCTCTTACTGGCACCAGGAAACGCTAATCGAACTCTGCAAACACTCGGACCAGATTATTTGCAGAAACCTTTGTTAGTTCGCATAAGTCATAGTTTTTTTGACGTTAACAAGGCTATGTTGTCGTCAGATATAAATAAAATTTTGATTGTGTCAATAATAGTTATGCTTGTCTTGTTGGTAAACTATTGGAAAGATAAAGTTTTAGTATTTCAAGGTCTTACTTGGACTATGGCTGGACTTGCAGTAATATATGCCTTATCTTTATCGCCAATGGGGCAAAATGGTGGTCGTGCCTTTTTCGGTGGTATCATTTACCTAGTCATTGGACTTTTTTCAATGTTGCCTAGCAAAGTAGGTGTCTATGATAGTAATAGCTTTGCAAAAAGCATAACTGAAATTGCCATGATTTTATTGATAGCTTTTGGTTTTCTTATCATTTCGAATGGTATCATTGATTCCTATAAATCATCCGTTTCTATAAAGGAAAGATATACTTTTATTCGGAAAGAAGCTCATAGAGAGGATTATAAAAGCATAATAAAAGTGCCTCCTTTGAGATATTTGCCACAGACCCCATATAGTGTCGATTATCCGTTAAAAGATCTTGTAGGAGATGTAAATGGGTATCCTAATTTCCTTTATAAAATTTATTTAGGTGTAAAGGGTGTATTACCGCAATAATAAGCTACTTTGAGATAATAATTACCGGTAATGTTGGATGAACGGTAGTGTATTCTTTAGCTAGTGGGGAGTGTCAAGAAGTTTGTGTAAAA
>NZ_AZFI01000222.1 GCF_001435755.1 Ligilactobacillus acidipiscis DSM 15836
TATCAGTACCAAATATTATAGAACCTTTTTTCGGAACTCTTTTTTTGTACCAAGAGAAACATGGCGTTTAGAAGGAGATCACTAACAGACTTTCACAATATAATGTGTCTTCTGCGTTGTAGTGTAAAAGCTGGTCAAGCGAACCTCAACTAAGAAAATTGATCTAAATGTTGATATTTTTCTAATTTGTACAAGCTAAATTGACGTTAGACTCAAAAATAGTATAGACTGTTAAGGTATATATAGAGACTTTGAAAGGATTTCGATCTGATTTGAATTTAAAAAAAATTCGCGAGTTTATCAATACTAGGATAGGTTTTTTGAGTCTGCTTGTTGTTTTATTTTGGATAAAAACTATCCTAGTCTATTTGATCGACTTTCACCTGGGGGTCAAGGGGATCTACCAATATTTTGTAATGTTGATCAATCCTTTTGCGACCACGCTTTTATTATTTAGTATAGGTTTATATGTAAAACGGACTTTGCCTTCATATATCACAATGTTTTTGATATATGTTGCAAATACCGCTTTACTACTATTTAGTGTGATCTATTACCGTGAATTCACTGATTTCATGACGATTAATGTCATTTTCGGTTATTCGGCAGTTTCGCAAGGTTTAAGCGGCAGCTCCTTTGCGTTGTTAAAGCCAGAGGATGTTATTATTCTTGGTGATGTTGTTTTAGTGTTGCTGGGTTTACTGACCAAGCTCATCAAATTGGACAAGCGACCGATCAAAAAGAAATCTGCAGCGGCAATTAGTTCTTTTGCGATTTTTGCACTGATGTTTAACATAGTTTTAGGTGAGATCGACCGGCCACAGTTGTTAACTCGGACATTTGATCGCAATTATCTTGTTAAATATTTAGGAATCGACACTTTTACGGTGTACGACGGTTTGAAGACTGCTAAAAATAATCAGGCACGTAGTCGTGCTGATGGTGCTGATCTCAATAATATCTTGCAGTATACTTCAAACCACTATGCTAAACCCGATCCAAAATTATTTGGTGCAGGCAAGGGTAAAAATATTATTGTTATCCACTTAGAAAGTTTTCAACAATTTTTGATCAATTATAAACTGGATGGTAAAGAAGTTACGCCATTTTTGAATAGCTTATATAATAGCAAGGATATGTACAGTTTTGAAAATTTCTTTAATCAAGTTGGACAAGGAAAAACTTCGGATGCAGAAAATATGTTGGAAACAGGAACATTTGGATTACCGCAGGGTTCACTTTTTTCTGCTTTAGGTACTGATAATACTTTTGAAGGGGCTCCTGCGATCTTAAACCAGGAAGGCGGCTATTCATCCGCTGTTTTCCATGGAAATAATGGCTCATTTTGGAATCGTAATAGTGTTTATCCAAATTTAGGCTATCAAAATTTCTTTGATGCCAGCTATTTTAACCAAGATTCCAACAACTTAAGTGAATATGGCCTGAAAGATAAGTTGTTGTTCCATGATTCGGTTAAGTACTTGGAGCGGCTGCAACAGCCGTTTTATGCTAAATTCATTACGGTTTCCAACCACTTTCCATATAACCTGGATAAAGAAAATACTGATTTTCCAACGGCCGATACCTCTGACAACTCGATCAATAATTATTTTGTTACTGCTCATTATTTAGATCAGGCGGTCGAAGAATTTTTTGATTATCTAAAGAGTTCTGGTTTATATGATAATTCTGTGATCATGTTATATGGAGATCATTACGGTATTTCCGATACAAGAAATGTTAAATTAGCTAAGCTATTGGGCAAATCATCATCCACTTGGAGTGATTATGATAATACTCAGTTGCAACGTGTACCGTTTATGCTTCACATTCCCGGAGAACATGACGGCGGTGTTCAAAAACAGTATGGCGGCGAGATCGATGTTTTGCCGACCCTCTTGCATTTGGCGGGAATAGATTCAAGCAAGTATATTCAGTTTGGAACAGATTTATTTTCACCAGAACATGACCAGACGGTTGCTTTTAGAAATGACAACTTTGTGACACCAAACTATACAGTGATCGGAAATACTATCTATCAAAACGGCACAGGAGATGTGGTAACTCATCCATCAGCGGATGTGAAAAAAGAGTTGCAAGAAAAATCAAGACAGGTAACTCACGAATTAAGTTTGTCTGACTCTTTGAACAATAAAAACCTATTGCGTTTTTACGTGCCAAATGGTTTTACACCGGTAAATCCAAAGGAATATGATTATCAAAATGATTTTTATAAGTTGATCCAAACCGAAAAAAAATTGCAGCAACGATCAACTAGTTTATGGTCGAGGAATCAGGACCATTCGACGATCGATGATTATGATTCGGATGCTCCAGAGTTAAAAAAGACAGATGATAATTCAGCGAATGTTTCAAGTGCTAAGAAAAAAATTACGACCAATAAGAATAAAGATGTCAAAAATGCTAAAGATTCAAGCAGTGTGAAATCCTCTGCCAGTGAAGTCAATGCTTCTGAATAATAGCTTTAGTGAAATTTAAGTAATTTCAATGGAAATCTGGGAGTGTCAAGAAGTTTGTGTAAATG
>NZ_AZFI01000223.1 GCF_001435755.1 Ligilactobacillus acidipiscis DSM 15836
ACGAACTAGCACCACGCGTATGAAGATATGTTGGCAAATGATGTGCTTGATTTAACTAAAGTTCTAGTCATTGCAGGCAGCGGGAATAATGGCGGGGATGCTTTAGTAGTTGCACGTCTGCTAGAAACACACGGTTTTGATACCAGTATTTTATTAGTGGGTAAGCCTAAACATCGTAGCGAGCAAATGGAAAAACAGCTTAAGATCTGTGAGTATTATAATGTAAAGCAGGTCTTCTTGGATGAAGATTTTAGCAAATACACTATGATAGTTGATGGATTATTTGGCAGTGGTCTTTCGCGTAATGTTAGTGGCGACTTTGCCACAGTCATTGATCACGCCAATGCCTCAGGGGTCAAGATCCATGCGATCGACATTCCATCGGGACTAAATGGCGATACTGGTCAAGTGATGGGGACAGCCATTAAAGCAACCAGTACTTCAACTTTGGCCTATGTCAAAGATGGTATGGTCAAACAAGGTGCACAAGATTATACTGGTCAAATTTTTATCGATGATATCGGGATCTATTTAGATGACCACTACGAAGAATAGCAAAACTATGTCTGGGACTGTCGCTTTTTCGATAGTCCTTTTTATGACTAAAAAGAAGAATAAATTAAAATACTTGGCAATTTTTGCTCTGCATTAAAAAAAGAAGTGTTATTAGTTGATTTTTTTGTATCCGTTTCATATGATATATGTAACATATGACATATAAAAAGGACGGGGAATGCATGTGCGAGTTAGTAAGCTAAACGACAATGATGCTGTTCGAGCACAACAAATATTTAAGAGTTTGAGTAATCCGGTTCGAATGAAACTCTTGTACGTTTTAGAAGATGGCAAACAGAATGTTTCGATGATCGCGGAACAGTTGGATCTGGAACAATCCGTGGTATCACATCAACTGGCAACTTTAAGGAACAACCATTTAGTTGCCAGTGAGCGGATCGGTAAGCAAGTTTTTTATGAACTGGATGATCGTCATGTTTTGAGCATTTTAGATAGTGTCATGGAACATGTCCAACATATTGAATAAAAAGGTATGTCTGAAGGCAGGTTGCACCGCAATACATCTTTCCTGTATTTTTGATGCACAGGTATAAAAATATGAGGGGTGACAGTCATGAATGAGACAAGGCTGAACAAAGCCAAATTAACTAGCAGAAAGTATCAGATCGGGATCACGCTCAATATTGTTTTTATCATAGTAGAGTTTATTTTTGGTGGGGTCGCTAATTCGATTGCTTTGGTGACCGATGCGGTACACAATATGGCGGATGTGTTATCTTTGGTAATATCTTTGATAGCCATTTATTTAATGAATAAGAAACCAACTAAGCGTCATACTTACGGTTTTTATAACACCACTATCATGTCGGCTATGATCAATTCAGTGATCTTATTTGTCAGTTTAGGTATTGTTATTTGGGAGTCAATAGTTCGTTTATCTACTCAGTCAGCGGGTTCTCAGCCTGTCGGATGGCTGGTTGCAGTAGTTGCTTTGAGTGGTGTAGTGATCAATGGTCTTACCGCAGTTTTGATGAATGGCAGTAAAGAGTTAAATGATCGGTCTAACTTTTGGCATTTTTTCGGAGATACTTTGCTGAGTGTAGCTGTTTTTGCAGCAGGTTTGATCATTAGTCTCACTGACTGGGATTGGTTAGACCCTACAATTTCAATTATTGCTGCTTTGTTTATTTTGTTTGAGTCATGGAGTGTTTTAAAAGAATCTTTTGAAATGTCTACTAATGCTGTACCGCAGCGGTTAGAAAGTGCTGATATCGAAGGATATTTATTAGGATTTGCGCATGTAGTAGCAATCAATGATCTGCATATTTGGCCGTTATCAACGACTGAAACTGCCTTATCTGCCCATATTGAGATCGATCAGAAGGCAGATTATTTTAAAACACTCGATCAGATAACAAATGGAGTCGAAGAAAAGTTTCAAATTGGGCACGTTACAGTGCAGTTGGAAACTTGCGACAAAGAGCACTGCGAGACTAAAATTTAGTAAATTAGGAATAATTTAACTATTACTAAAATGAGCTGCATACAGGATAATGGCGAACTCATTTTATTCTTACTTTTAAAAGCGCTTCCGCTTCTATTGGAGCGTTTGTTGGTGAGGTACTACTACTGGTTGGAGTGTAGCATATAGCGCAGATAGGGGTGCTGTTCGCTCGCTAACGAAATTTACTGCTCAGAAATTTGGCAAAAATCATCTCCGGGTCAACTCAGTTCATCCTGGTTCAACATTTACAAGGATGGCACAGAAAGCTGGCATTAAAACTAAGGATAAAATGGGCAAGGCTTATGATGGGAAGGTTGCTTTACCGCCCTTTGTAGCAGATAGTGATATTGATTATGCCTATCCTTATTTAGTTTCTGATGAATCAAATCTTGTGACTGGCGAAGAATTAGTAGTTGATGGCGGCTGGACAACTAACTTTTAGAGAGCTTGAACAGTTAACTTACAAAAACTTTTAATTGAAGAAATAAAAAATTCTTAATCCTGGATTATTCATAATTTTACC
>NZ_AZFI01000224.1 GCF_001435755.1 Ligilactobacillus acidipiscis DSM 15836
TTAAATTTTACAATCTGCCTAACTCAATGAATGAGTGATCACGATCATAATTATGGCAATTCCACGAGCCATGTCGATCCATTCAATTCTCTTACTCATCCATAATCACTATCTGTTTAAACACAGAATCCCCCCATAATAACAAATAAAAATGTTTAATAAACTATTCTAACGGCAAAGTTACCTGGTTGCTTTCTCCCTCATCTTCATCTTGCGGCGGATATTTTGCTCGTAAATATCCTTTGATCATACCGTAAACAGCATTACGATCATTTTTATTCAAGGTTTTACCATTAAAACGTAAACGAGAAGTTGAAGCAAAAATGTCTTCAATCTCAAAATCGTCATAATCTCGACCAATCAAAAAATCCAACGAGACATTAAAGTAATCAGCCAATTTGACCACTTCAATATAAGAAGGAGTATTAACTCCCCGTTCCCAACTACCGATTTGGTGACCCGTGTTATGCCGTTCTTCAGAACTACCCATCACTTTATTTAATTCTTTAGCCAGACCAGACAAAGATAGCCCTCTGCCTTGCCTCAAAGCTCTTAACCTAACTGGAAACATCTGCTCATTCACCCACCTTACTCAAACTTCAGAGTTTAGAAGAATAAGAATCTCTTCTTTTTTATAATCGGCGAATAGTCATGCGCCACTACATATTCACCATTGATCAAATTTTCGGCATTTGTCTCAAATTCAGTCGCCTTTTCTTCACCAAAATCCTGGGCAATTTTGTCCAGTGCTTCACCTAAAACAAACTTACGCCCCTTTAAAGCATGGGCATCGGAAGCGACGATCTGAACCAAATTATTTTCAACTAACTGGTGTGAGATCTTAGCAACATGTTCCCCAAAACCACCAACATAGCTAGTAGCAGTAACTTGTGCCAAGGCACCATTTTTGATAAATCCGTACAAGAGATTCAGGTCGTTTTGAATTCCCTTGTTTCGTTCCGGATGAACGATCACCGGTGTTGTACCCTGTTTTTTCAAATCAAAAATCAACCGATCAGCATAATGCGGTACTTCACCATGCGGAAACTCTAGCAGCATGTATTTTTTGGTTTCATCGATTCCTAGCAAATCATCATAATGAGCTACCAAATCACCGTTGATGTGGACCTCTTGGCTCGGAAAAACAGTTAAAGGAATCTTTCTACTATCTAGTTCTGCCTGAAACATATCTGCTACATGAATCACATCACGTGCATGATTGACATAATCATTATCCAAGTGATGAGGTGTTGCTAAAATATGAGTCACTCCATCATGTACTGCATCATTTGCCAGTTGCAAAGAACTCTCCAAGTTGGGCGAGCCATCATCTATTCCTGGCAAAATATGGCAATGCAAGTCTACCATCTTTTCAAAATTCAAAATTCCACCCCAGTTCCCTATATTCGCTTGTTAGTTTATTCTTTTTGTATTATCACCTAGTATACACTATTATCTTTTCTACCGTTAAAAATGGACAACGTTTGCTTCTTTTTTCAAGAATTCTATCATATGTCTTAATTTTTTGATAACAAAGTAAGATAATTCACTTTTATTATTTTAAAAGGACTCCACAACTTGGTATAATAGTTGGGATGTGTACTGCATTCAAGCAAAAAATAAAACATAGTTAAAATTTTTAGAAGGAATGAATACATTGGAAAAAAAGCAATATCTTAGTTTTTTTAGAAATATTGACTGGAAAATAAAAGGTAAGAATACATTAACCATTCTCAGATGTATCTCCTTAATGCTGCTAGAGACTATGGTAATTGTAGCTATCACTCAAATGTTACAAATCGGAAATGTTGATAAGGGATTAATTTGGGTGATCATGCACAAAAAGATTTTTGTAGTTACCTCACTGAGTTTAACTGCACTGGGAGTTTCGTTATGTGCACTAATTGGTAGATTTTGGACTTCTAATACGATTCTTCTTACTTTTGAAATCGCTTTTGCCTTTACCAACCAGCAAAAACTCGCTGCTCGTAGTGAAACTCTGCTCCCAAGTGATCTGATTTTCATCAAAGAACCTGGCGAAATGTTAAAAATGGCCGACCAGGGTATGTTGCTAAAAATTATTCTCGGCATCATCATGTTGATTGTATTAACAGTTCTGCTTGAAAAGTTTTTCCCGATCAAGTGGCAAAACTTAAAACGTTTTTGGGTTATTCGGATCGTCATTATTGGAGTGACCATTCTTGGTTTTTCCAATTTTAATAAAATCAATACTGCGGGCTCAGCAATGAACGATCTTAGTAACTGGATGGGAAATAAAATTTATTTTTGGGATGCAAGAGCAGCAGGAAATGATAATGGCCCATGGCTAACTTTTGTTAACTTCTTAGGTAGTAAAACCATGGAAGAACCTACGGGATATTCTAAACAGACTATGCAAAAAATTGCAAAAAAATATACTCGCAAGGCTGAACAAATCAATAAAACACGTAAGAACAAAGACATTAACTAAAGGTTGAAAGTACAAAAATAGACTTC
>NZ_AZFI01000225.1 GCF_001435755.1 Ligilactobacillus acidipiscis DSM 15836
CGCTCATCAACACTAAAAAGTTTAGACCCTTGATTTATTTAAGCAAAAATGAAAAGGCTTTTATGTTAACAACGGACTTTTGATCCAACAAGAAATGAAGTAAAAAAATGGCATTTTTCGACGATTTATCACACATTGGTTTTTCAACTAAAGATTTTTATAAAAGTACAGAATTGTATGAAAAACTTGGTTTTGAACTAATTGATCAGGAAGATAATTTGGGTAGTAAGGTAAACTTCTATCAAATCAATGATTTAATATTGGAAGTTTATGAAGATAAAACTAATTCTGAAAATGGCGCTATCAACCATTTCGCAATTGCTACGGATGAAATCGACAAAACTTTTGCACATGTGAAAAAACTTGGTTTTGAGTTGATTGATGATAAGATCATGCATTTACCGTTTTTTGAGCATGGCATTAGCTATTTCAATTTTTACGGGCCTAACCATGAAACGATCGAAGTTTGTCAAAAAAATAAAGAATAAGCGAGTGATCATATGTTAGTAGGATCTATTGAAGTAGGAGGAACAAAGTTTGTTTGTGCAGTTGGTAATGAAAATTATCAAGTTAAGGATCAAATTCAAATTCCCACAACGACTCCGAGTGAAACTTTGCAGAAAACAGCTGAATATTTTGCGCAGTTCGAAATTGAAGCAATTGGGATAGCTTCGTTTGGACCGATCGAGATCCGCAAGAATTCGCCCAAATACGGCTACATTACTAAGACACCTAAAGCAGGCTGGGAGAACACCAATTTTATTGGTTACCTAAAGAAGTATTTAAATGTGCCAATGTTTTTTACGACAGATGTGAACGGCTCTGCATATGGTGAATATGTGATGTCTCTTTTATCAAATGAAAAAATTGATTCGTTGGTCTACTATACTATTGGCACGGGAGTCGGCGGTGGTGCTATCGTTGATGGAAATTTGCTAGGTTCAACCGGTCATCCTGAAATGGGACATGTTTTATTAAAAAGGCATCCTGATGATCTTGATTTCGCTGGGGTTTGTCCATTCCATAATGATTGTTTAGAGGGCTTGGTTTCTGGGCCCACATTTGAGGCTCGTTTGAACAGGGCTGGCAAAGATGTTCCTCTTTCTGAACCTGTTTGGGATATTATGAGTTATTATGTTGCGCAAGCAGCTATTCAAGCGACTTTGATATTACGGCCGAATAAAATAGTCTTTGGTGGTGGGGTCACGAGTGAAGAATTTTTACGTAAAGTTCGGCGAGATTTCGCTAAACTGCTCAATGGGTATGTAGAGGTCCCTCAACTGGATAAATATATCACAATGCCTGAAATTAAAAATAATGGCTCCGCAACAGTGGGAGATTTTGCCTTAGCGATAGATATGCTTAAAAGATAGTTTAGAGTGGAGGTTATGTTTTATGCCAAAATGGTTTCAAGATTCTGTAGTTTATCAAATTTATCCACGCAGTTTTCAGGATAGTAACAGTGATGGGATCGGTGATTTGAATGGTATCAGCCAGAGATTACCATATTTGAAAAAGTTGGGCGTTGATGTTTTATGGTTGAATCCTATTTATAAATCTCCTGATGTTGATAATGGCTATGATATTGCCGATTACGAAACTATCCAGCCGGTTTATGGGACAATGAGTGATTTTAACAAGTTATTAGCCCAAATACATGAAAATGGTTTAAAACTTGTGATGGATTTAGTAGTTAACCATACTTCAGATCAACATAAATGGTTCCAAGAAAGCAAAAAGTCTCGGGACAATCCCTACGCGGATTACTATATCTGGCGAGATCCGGTGGATGGTCACGAACCTAATAATTGGGGGTCTGCGTTCAGCGGGCCGGCCTGGACCTATGTGCCGGAACGAGGGCAGTATTATTTGCATTTGTTTGCGACAGGGCAGCCAGATTTGAATTGGGAAAATCCACAGGTTCGCCAAGAAGTGTACTCTTTAATGCGTTTTTGGCTTGATAAAGGGGTCGATGGTTTTCGCATGGATGTTATTAATTTCATTTCCAAACCCGTTGGTCTGCCAGACGCACCGCAGGAAGGCGGTTCAGCTTATGGCGATAGTTTTGCTATTGTTTCGGGTGAGCCGCGGTTAGATGAATTTTTAAGGGAAATGAATCGGAAAGTATTATCTAAATATGATGTGATGACTGTCGGAGAAATGCCCGATTCTACTCCTGAAGAGGCAATTAATTATACTAATCTAGATGGAACTGAATTAAATATGATCTTTCAGTTCCAGCATGTGAATTTAGGCGGGAATCCAGATCCAAGGCTAGGAAAATGGAATGATCAGCCAGTAAAATTATCAGAACTAAAAGAAGCATTATCACGTTGGCAAGTAGAGTTGGATGGTAAAGCTTGGAATAGTTTGTATTGGG
>NZ_AZFI01000226.1 GCF_001435755.1 Ligilactobacillus acidipiscis DSM 15836
ATTTACCCACACAAAGTTGACACTATCGGAAGCAGGCTGATCATTGTTTATTTTTGCTTATTTTGTTAAAGTAAAAGTAACTGATTACTTTAACCTTTAAAGGAGAATAAAAATGAGTTTTCCATACGAAAAACGTTTTAAACGCTATCTGCAAAATGATAAATTGGTTGTTAAAACGACTGAAAACGATGTTTGTCATGATGTTAACGATCTGTTCATATATTTGCGTAATTTTAATGAAAATTATCGCAGGTCTGGTGATTTATCTCTTTTAGAAGAGTCTGATGTTATTGAATACATGATAATGTTGCAAACGAAAAGAAAAATCAAAAATACAACATACAATAAAGTATTGACCCATTTAAACACTTACTTTAAATTTTTATTTAAAAATAAGTTATCGTCCTCCTTACCGACAGTCACCTTACAAGGCCTTAAACGATCGCCAAAGCAAATAGAAGATGTTTATGGGTGGCAAGTTGAGCTTCCTGGCTATTTAAGCTCGCATACTATTTCCAATTATACGAAAATGGTTTTACTTTTATTGGCCCATTTTTATACGATTTCAGAAATAGTATCTCCTGATTTTTATCATGTCTTACAACGTGAGGATTGGCAAAAGTACGAAAAAGATTTTATTGTTCAATTCCAAAACGAGGAATCTGACAAACAGCAAATGCAAAACTGCCATGATTTATTTCTAAAAACACGTCTTGACTTATCTGCGCCCCGTTTATCTCTGGCAGGACTACATAAAGTATTGAAAAAAGACCAGCCCCACTGCTCATTACCGCTAGTTCCTCGTCGATTACGACAGGCTGCGATTGCAGCTTACCTGAACGAACATCAAAATCTGACTGACGGTCAATTGTGCGGGAGCTTGCACCTTGATTTAGCATCTTTAAATTATTATCGGACTATGTCTCGACAACATATTTTATAATCGAAAACGGCTGTTGGTTCAGTGAAAAAGACCAACAGCCGTTTTTGGCTAACTTATTCTTGAATTTCATCCCAAAATTGGTTCATATCTGGGTCGTTTGGATAAAGTGTTAAATATGCTTTCGCACAGTTGATGGCTTGTTGTCTATGACCGGCATTTCGGAAAAATACTGCTGCATCAGACAAAAAATCCGGGGCAGTATTGAGTTCAGCATAAGCTGCTTCATAGTCATTGATGGCATCCGAATAATTATCTAAAGCAGCAAAAGAACGTCCTTGATTCCATAGCAATCTAGCATCGGACTGATCTTGCTTTTGATAAGTTTGAATCAAATCTAAGTTTTCTTGATGACGCCCTAAGCGCACTAACAAATTACTCAAATCGATGACAAGCGTTAGGTTATCAGGATCTTGGTCTAAGGCCGTACGGAGATAATTCTCTGCATCTTCATCTTGGCCCAACTTTTGAGCCACTCGGCTGGCATCTTGGTAAAGAGCGATATTATACTGATCGACACTTAAACCATCCTGTAATGTGATCAAAGCATCTCCAAACTGCCCTTTATTTTCATAGATCTTTGCAATATAAGGATAAATAGTGGCATAATCCGGATCAGTTTCTTTTAGCTTATTAAAGTTGCGTAAAGCATCGTCTTCATGGTGTAATTGATACTGAGTCACAGCTAATTGGAAGCGTGTATCAGGATCAAGATCTTTTTCATGAATTTGTTCTAAATAGCCTAACGCTTGTTCAAATTTACCTATTTCTGCGTAAGAAACTCCCAATCTGCCAACAATATTGACTTTAGAATAAGATTGAATCCCCTGTTTGATCAAACTCAAATAATAATTTGCTGCTTTACGGTATTCTTTGATACTAAAATACAGTTCAGCAAGAGCAAATTGGATAACCTCTTCATCAGGGGCTATTTGAGAAGCAGTTAATAGTTTTTGCTCGCTGACTTCAAAAAGCCCCTGGGTTTGGTAAAGATCTGCTTCCACCAACAAGGCTTCCAAGTATGCTGGCGACGTTGCTTTGATCTCACTTAAATAATTTAATGCTTGATCATCTTGTCCTTCGCTAATAGCAATGTCTGCCAAAGCTGTTCGCAATTCATCTTCGTTTGGATACCTTTCTAAAAGAAGGTGATATGTTCTTTTAGACATTGAGCTAAAGCCAAGTGAATATAATTCCTCTGCTAAACTAAAGAGGGTATCGTCATCATCTTTGCGCAGTGCCCAAGCAAACTTTTTCTTTGCTTCCTCTATCTGACCCAGCTCTAAATTAGCAAGCGTTTCTTCAGAATAACTCATTTCATTGCTCCTTTGTTTTGGTGATTTATCATCAGTATAATAGCATATTTTTTATTAAACGGAGGTTAAAAACATTTACTCTAGGGTCCGTCTGAAAACTACTTAAGTAAG
>NZ_AZFI01000227.1 GCF_001435755.1 Ligilactobacillus acidipiscis DSM 15836
CCTTTTTACACAAACTTCTTGACACTCCCCAAGCGGCTTTTTTTTTGCTAAACTTAACTATAGGATATAGTAACAGTTATTTTAATAAGGAGTGGATTAAATGGCAAAATACAAAATGATCCTGGATCTAGATACTGGTATTGATGACGCTTTGGCCATCGCGTATGCATTAGCAACACCTGAAACAGATTTGATTGGGATCATCGGTTCATATGGTAATGTAGTTACTTCTCGTGGTGTCCAGAACAGTCTAGACCTTCTAGAATTATTAGGGCATCCAGAAGTTCCTGTGTACATGGGCGCAAATCATTCCTCAACCACAGACCATTTTGACGTAATGCCTGTTAGTGCACAGATCCATGGTGTAAACGGAGTCGGTGAAGTTTCTTTAAAACAAGCTGACCGCCAAGTCGAAACTGGTTCAGGCGTTGATTTTCTAATTTCAGCTGCACATCAATATCAAAAAGACCTTTTATTAGTACCCACTGGTCCATTAACAAACCTAGCCGCAGCTCTAGACAAAGATCCTGAAATTGAAAATTTGATCGGTAATGTAACTTTAATGGGTGGCGCACTAACTGTTCCGGGAAATGTTACCCCTGTCACCGAGGCAAATATCAATCAAGATCCCCAAGCTGCTGACCGCGTATTCCGCAGTTCGCTTCCCCTGACCATGGTCGGTCTTGACGTTACAACACGAACTTTGCTAACTACTAGAGAAACTCAACAATGGCGGGACCTAGGAACAGTTGCTGGGCAAAAGTACGCTGAAATCGTCGATTTTTATATTGATGCCTATAAAGTAACAAGCCCTCATTTAGGCGGCTGTGCCTTGCATGATCCACTAGCTGTTGCAGTTGCAGTCGAACCAGATCTTATTTCAACCATTTATTTAAACATGAAAGTTGATACAAAAGCATCATTTGCCGGTCGAACAATCGGTGATGAGACTCGGATCAATGATCCTGCCACTCAAACACAAGTCGCAGTTAATGTTGATAAAGAACGCTTTGTACAAGAGTTTATGACAAAGTTAACCGAACTATTCAAAAATAATTAGTATAAAAGCAGGTGGTTACATGAATTGGAAGTATGTTGGAATTTTCTTATTTGTAGTTTGGCTATTGCTAACTATAAATAAATTTTTAAATTTAAGTCGGCAGAAAAGTTTCTCTTACAAACGTGCATTTTTTGGCCAATTAGAGTGGTATAAAAATTTTCGCAATTGGTTATTTATCATTGCACTAGCATTAATAGAGGTCTTTGCTTCACTTAAAACCATCTTTTTATTGTTTTTGATTGCTGCGCTAGTATTTTTAATTCTGTGTTTGCGTAACTTAAAATTTAGGATCGGTCCACCTTCCAATTCTATTTGGTTATCTGGTTTAAATTTAGTGCTGATTATTTTTTCCAGCGTTTTTGTCTTTTTTCTTTAAAATAGAAAAAGTCCTTATCCCCAGTTGAAGTACCCCATAATTGTTAGAAATACCTTCTAATAATTATGGGGTACTTTACATTCTTCAGATTAGCGTAATCGGTACTTTTTAATACAAACAAAGTTTCTGACGGTGCAACGTCTGCAAAATCTCGTCACGTCTGGTAATTTTATGATTTAACTTGTCTGAATTGATCTGATTGGTAAATGAATCTATTCGTCGGTTAGAATCACGCAAGTCATAATAAGTTTGCACAACTTGGTCATATTTTTCCAGTTCAGAAGTTTCTAGAGTATAATTATATTCATTTTCAAAAGTTCTGAGATCAAGTGGAAGTCGCGGTTTTAATTGCGGTTCTTGATCAGGGACGCCTACTTGAAGCCCCAAAATTGGAAAAGTTAACGGCGGAAGTTTTAAAGTTTCAACCATTTTCGCAGAGTCATTAACGATACTTCCTAAAAATACCGTTCCCAAACCTAAACTCTCTGCCATAGTAGCCACACTTTGAACTGAAAGTACAGTATCATCATATGCCTGGAAAAAGACATCGGTATTGTGTAAACGCCCATCATCATTACGCTGATGTTTCCGAATCTGCTGATTGCGATACAGATCAACTATAAAAATAAACAAGTCGCCATTTGCCCCAACATAATCTTGCTGACAAATATTTCTGATCACCCTTCTCTTTTCCAGATCCGTCACATGTATCACAGAAGACTGTTGCAAAAACGACGAAGTGGCAGTCTGACGTGCTGTTTGCATCAACAGCTCAACTGTCTTTCTGGGCAATTTTTGCTCCTTAAAAGCTCGGATCGTTCTTCTATTTAAAAGTAAACTTTTGGTTTGATTTTTTTTATCAGTCAACTTATCCCAACTTTCTAACAGTTATATTAAAAAGGGTCTAAACTTTTTAGTGTTGATGA
>NZ_AZFI01000228.1 GCF_001435755.1 Ligilactobacillus acidipiscis DSM 15836
TTGAATGTTACGAACTAGCACCACGCGTTTACTCTTAATGGCATGGGCATTAAAACTACCTTGGTTTATGGAGCGACACCAAAACAGGATCGAGAAGGAATGATTAATAATTTCCGGACCGGTGATGCACAAGTACTGGTATCGAATCCTAACACTTTAGGGGAATCCATTTCGTTGCATCAAACTGTACACGACGCGGTTTACTTCGAATACAACTTTAATTTGACCTTCATGTTGCAGTCCCGAGATCGGATTAACCGTCTGGGACTACCAGCAAATCAATACACAAGGTACTACTATTTGATGACCAAGGGCGATGTTGCTCACAGTAGTTTCATTGATCAAACAGTTTATAATAAGTTAAAAGATAAAGAAAAGATCATGGTTGATGCCATTGATGGAAATTTACTAGTGCCGGAATATCCTGATGATTATTTACAGGAAGTCAAAAAAATTGTACTAGGAAAGTATAAATAATAATTTGCAATGATTACAGAAGAGCAAGGAAAAGGGGCTATACCTTCAAATCGCCCCTCAAAAACATTGAAAGAATAACCCCCAATATCTATAATATAGATGTTGGGGGTTATTTGTTTTAATATTAAATAAATGGCTCTTTCTATTTATCATCAATACTAAACAATAATTTGTACAAAGTGATTATTTCTTCTAGTTCTTCACGCGATACATGATCGACAATAGTTTCATCAGTGACATGTCTTGCCCGTAAATCTAAGGCTATGGTTTGATCTAATAATACTTTTCCATATACTGTTTGACTACTAGTTAGTCGATGATACATTGGAAAATTACGCTTGGTACTGCTAATTGGAGCCACAATCGTCATGTTACTTGTCTGACAGACTAGATCATTGCTTAGAGCAATGGCTGGTCGCTTATTCATCTGTTCATGACCACGCCTTGGATTAAAGTTAACATAAAATATATCACCTTGGCTTACCATTGAAGTTCATTACCTTCTGACTTTCCCCAATCAAGCTCGTGATCCCTTTTCCCGTCATCTTGCCAATTCTTAAATAGTTCGTGAATATTGGTTGGGTTCTTTTTTATTGGTGTTAAAACAATTGATCCATTTTCAATGGTTATTGTCATATCTTGGTTATCATCTAATTTCAGTTGTTTAATAATTTGGCTAGGAATTCTAGCAGCTTTCGAGTTTCCCCACTTTGCTAAGCGTGTTTGTTCTTTAATAAGTTCCATATTTTCCCCTCCTAAATTATTATTGCAAGCCAAGTATATCCCACGTAGATACACAATGCAAATATTCTTACTGGAGGTCATTTACATGCAACAAGTTGTCTTACCCATCAAAGATTCTAACGTTCTCAAAGAGGTTCAAGATACTTTACTCAATAATTTTAAAGCTGGCCAGCGTAACTATACAATCTTTCAAGTTGGTAAAGCTACGCTACTGAGAGTGAGTGACGTTATGGGCTTAAAACAAACCGATATTTTTAATCCGGACGGTTCTATTAAACAAAATGCGTTCATTCACTACCGAAAAACGGGTAAGCCTAATACCTTGTATCTTAAACCAGTTCAAACAGAGCTCTTATTGTATCGTCAATGGCTGCTTGATCATAAGCTTGAATCTGAATGGCTCTTTCCTTCCAGTCAACACCCAGAACGCCATATCACTGAAAAACAGTTCTACAAAATTATGAGTAAAGTTGGCAATCTGTTAGGAATTAATTATCTAGGTACTCATACGATGCGCAAAACCGGGGCTTATCGTGTCTACACACAATCAAACTATAATATTGGCTTAGTCATGAATCTGCTCAATCATTCCAGTGAGACGATGACTTTAGCTTATTTAGGCTTAGACCAGGCTAGTACTGAAACGATGCTGGATAAAATTGATTTTGGTTAGGAGGCCGGCTTTATGGATTTAGATTTTAAAACCAACAAATATGAGCTGTTTGATGATTGGCACCAAAACAAGACTAAACAAGAATTTACACAAAAGTTGCAGCAACAAGCTCAAATTGAAAAAACACACCTGCCAAAATTATTGTCGCGTGAAGATCTAAAAATTCGGTGGCAGATGAACTCTCGTCAAAGTGTTCATCAAGTTGCTAGTAAGCCTGATTTTCCACAACCCGTTTTTGCTTTTAATCATGGTAAGACGCCGCTTTACTTAGAAACTGAAATTCAAATTTTCGAAATTAATCACCCCTGGGTGATTACTCCTGGTGCTCGTCTTGCTTATAGCCATTGGATTCTTCACAATGTGATTGATTAATCTTGAGATTTAGCTCTAGGATTTTTATCGTTGGCGCTAGCCTTCTAAATCGGGTAGGAGATAGTTCACACTATC
>NZ_AZFI01000229.1 GCF_001435755.1 Ligilactobacillus acidipiscis DSM 15836
TCATTTACACAAACTTCTTGACACTCCCGATCTGGCAGATGACGAAACAATTTTTACTTATGAAGGTAAGCCATTAGATGATGAAGATAAGAGATTATTAGAAGATTGCTTAGGGGGAAGTAAATGAACGAGGTTATAACTTATTTGCTTAATTTTGCTTTTGATCATGGTTTTGAAATTGTCTGGACTAATCAATTGAAATCATCTGCTCCATCGTGTGCAATTCCAAAAAATAATAAAATTATTATCAATGGGCAATGGAAAAATAAGGATGAATTGCCTTTTCAGATTGCCCACGAAATCGGACACATGTTAAACAAAGATGAAGGTGTTCTGTATTACAGTTCCTACTCGTCACATAGTAAAATTGAAGCTGATGCAGATAACAGAGCTATCGATTTATTAATAGATTATTGCGTTTCGAACGGAAAAGAAACTGAAAATTATTCAGATTTCATGTATTATTATAGTGTACCGTTGCGTTTAGAAGAAAACGCAAAACGAAGGTATGCTATTTATTTTAATAATTAGGGGAACAAACGTTTTACAATATATTTTTGGAGGTTTTAATATGGATTTAGAAACAGTTCAACAACAATTTAAGAATGCAAATGTTAGCGATACATTCGGTACAAGGAAAGAAGTTAAATATTTACCTGAGATCTTGTCTGATGATGAAATTATTCAATATGCAACCTCTGGGCTGGTTGAAGGTAATACTGTGCTAGTTGTTTGTACTAATGAGCGTGTTTTATTCGTAGATAAAGGCATGGTGTACGGAGTTAGATCTAATGAGATTCCTTTGGATATGGTTAATGGAGTTTCTTATTCTAAAGGAATGTTAATGGGAAATATTATTGTAACCAATGGAGCCAAGGATACTTTAATAAAGGATGTTAGTAAAGAGACTGCACCGTTAATGGTAGATGCAATTAAAAGATCTGCCAAAGAATATAAAAGAAAATTACATCAAGCATCACAGTCTTCAATCGAAACCGATAACATAAGCATGTTGATTTCGCAGAATGAAAAAATCATTTCTCTTCTGAAACAGATCGCCGCTAAATAAAAAACACATCCCGCCCCGACCAGAGTTTGAGATGTGCCTTACTCTAATGAGTGGATTAATGTGTCCTTTTTTATTATAACACAGAAAGAAGTGAAGCTTATGGCGAGTTTTAGAAAACAGAAGTCTGGCTGGAAAGTAACTATTTCTAAACGAGATAGTGAAGGCAATTTACATCAAACTTCCAGAAACGGTTTTAGTACCAAAAATGAGGCACGTGAATACGCCCTAAAAGTCGAATCAAAATCAGAGGTTTTAACCAGCTCCAAAAGAGATATGACTTTTGCAGATTACTTTGATTATTGGTATCAAACTTACAAAGAAAATAAGATTACTGAATCAACTCTACGGCATTACAAACTGGCCAGTAAGATAATTCATAGGTATTTTGGCAAGCAATTATTAAAAGAGATCACACGTACCGAGTATCAAACATTTATTAACTGGTACGGTAAAGATCACGCTAAAGAAACCATTAGCAAAATTGCCGGATATATTCGCTCCTGTGCACAGAATGCTGTACTTGATGATATTATCCCACATGACTTCACACAACGCACAGAACTCAAATATAACGACAATAAGCGCTATGCTGTGGCCTATCTTAATATAAGTGAGATCAATAAGCTGATTAATCGCACCAAAATAAAATTAGATCATCGCTATACTAGCAGATACATGATTTTGACTGCAATATATACCGGCATGCGTTTAGGTGAGATCATGGCACTAACGTGGGATGACATCGACTTTAAGCATAAAACAATATCAGTTAATAAATCATATGATTATCACAGCCATCAAATAAAGACAGCAAAAACAGAAGGATCCAATCGAACCATTCGAGTTAATAACGATTTGTTGAGTTGTCTTGGACAACTAAAAGCGAATAAGACAAAGAATGTTTTTGAGAACAATCAAAAAACAGTTTCGGGTTCGAACGCAGTTAATAATGTCCTGCGTAAATTGCTACAAGAATGTAATATAAACCGTCAAGGATTCCACTTTCATAGCTTACGCCACTCACACGTTGCTTATTTGCTGTTTCAAGGCGTTGATATGTATGCCATTAGTAAAAGACTAGGTCACTCTAACATGACGATCACAGCAAAAAAATACGCCTATTTGATTGACGAATACAAAGCTAAATCAGACAACCAAATTGAAGCATTAATGGACAACCTAGGACAACAGGAAGACAACAAGCTCAAGTTTATTAACTTTAGATAACTTTTAATCGGGTAGGAGATAGTTCACACTATC
>NZ_AZFI01000023.1 GCF_001435755.1 Ligilactobacillus acidipiscis DSM 15836
GCAACGAAAAGTATGAATAATTCAGGTTGATTTATATATTTTAATTAGTGTATAATATATTATGTTATTTCTTTCACAATATTTATAAGTCACTTTTCGAGATAACCTTAAAAAAATATTTCTATAGCAAGGTGGTTAAAAAGCATGCACAAATCAAATTTATTTTTAGACGAAACAGGTATCAGAAAAATTTATCGCGAAGCCTTTCAAGATGATCAGGCACTTATCACATCAACCACAACCATGGTAATTGACACTCACAAGCTTGGATTACCCAATTGCCAGGCAATCTTGCTCGATAAAAAGAGAGGAACTATTTTCACTAAACGTTCCACTAACATGTTGGTCAAAAAATTTATCAGCTGGCAAAATTTCAACTTTGTGTTGTCTACTTTCATCATTGAAGAACTATATCATGATCATTCACACCGTCATATTGTCCCTTTTGTTTCGGGTAATCAGATCCTTTTACCAACAAGAGGCTATGTTCATAGTCCAGCGAGCTGGATCGTACAAGCCAACTTAATTGATTATTGCTGTCTAGGCCAAAACAAAGTTGGTCTGCAGTTTAGCAAGCAGCATGGTCCTGAATACATAATTCCTGTAAATTCACACCAATTCACTACGATCTATGCCAATGCATTAATAATTGCAGAAGTTCAAACTCGCATGATCGAACAATTAATTGCAGATTTTCCACATAAGTTCATTAAAGGTATCCATAATAAAATCAGAGAACTTTTCCCACAACAATTACCACAAGATATTAACTTCCATAAAATAACGGAATCTTTTATCGACAAGATCATTGAAGATGTCTTGCAATACAATTTCTCTCTGATCGATGAAAAACCCGATGAAAAATACATTTTACAAGTAAAAAATGCCGTTAAAGAACGGCAGAAACGACTTAGATGATATATCTTTCCTAAAAAGCACTTTAAATTGTTTCTGATAACCATAATTGGTACGAACATGTTATAATGAACTTAGAGAGCGTTTGCATTTATTTTAGGGGGTTTTTAAAATGGCGTTTTTTGGGTTCAAGGAGCTGGACCGTTTGTCGGAAGTTGACATGGCTATTTACCGTTTCTTCACAGAAAATGTAGAAAAGGTCCCGTACATGCGAGTCAGAGACATTGCCACTGAAGCACATGTTTCCAATTCCTCGGTAATGCGTTTCATTCATAAGCTCGGTTATGATAGTTTTCCAGAATTTAAAGTATCATTCCGTTCGGAACAACGACGGTCTCAGACAAATGACCATGAGATTTCTTTCATTACCGCAGAAAACTTTCCACCAGACATTTATGAAAAGATCGAGTTGATTGCTGACAAAATGGAGCAATCAGATCAAATCATCTTCTGCGGCATTGGTTCATCCGGTGCCTTAGCGGAATATGCAGCCCGGCAAACTGCGGCCGTTGGCTTTAATTCTTTTTGCGTTAAGGATCCTTTTTATCCCTTGATCACTCAGCTGAAAAACACCAGCAATAACTTGTTGATCACCTTTTCAGTCTCGGGAAAAACCATCGAATTGATCGAAATGTTAAACAACTTCGTAAATGATGAAGATGTGACCCTTGTAGCTGTCACTGCAGACCCAAGTAGTCAATTAGCCTTAATGTCGCGTTACGTTCTCTGTTATTCGACCAGCCAAGAGCGCTTGGCCAAGTACTACGACTTAACCACGCAGGTCCCCGCAATGTATCTGATCGAGCAACTGATCTCGACCGCTCGGCGCTTGGCAGTGGAACAAGATCACGAATCCATTTAATAATTATTTTTTTCGTTTGGCTTGGTACAAGGTGTTTCATCTCTGGAATATCTTGCTATTGTATGGAACGCCGACCAAATACTGCGAAAAGTATTGCTTCTGTGAAATCGCTTTTATATGCTGGAAGTGGTTTAGAAATTATATTTTCATCATATAGGAGTGATATTTCATGTCTAAAATGGATTCATACAATGCTTTCATGGAGAAACACATTGTACCAGCCGCAGCCAAGTTAAACGAACAACGGCATATTGCGACCATTAGAGATTCTTTTATGTTTACCTTTCCGATCACAATGTCGGCGTCTTTAGTGATTTTGATCAATAGCTTGCTTTTCAGTAAAGACGGTTTTTTAGCACAGATCCTGTTTCTCAATAAGATCTTTCCGCACCTGGAAGATATGCAAGGCTGGTTAAATTCCGTGACCAACGGGACCATGGATATTTTATCGATCTTCATCGCTTATATGGTTGCTGCCGAATTAGCGCGCCATTTTAAAGCAGATCAAATGCTGACCGGGATGACATCGATTGCAGTCTTCATGATCTTGTATACACCACCGATCGTTAAAGACGGGATCAACTACTTACCTAAAACTTTCTTAGGTGCACAGGGCCTCTTTGTCGCAATGTTTATCGGGATAATGGTCGGTGAATTTTTACCTAAGTTGTTCAGTATCAAGAAAATGCAGATCAAGATGCCTGATATGGTACCGCCCGCAGTTGCTCGTTCATTTAATGGTTTGATCCCGATCGTGATCGTAATTATGATAGCAGCTATCTTAAATCATCTATTATCATTAGTTGCACCTGAAGGGATCAACCAGATCATTTATGACACCATTCAAACACCACTGAGAAACATCGGCGTTAATATCTGGAGTGTCACATTATTAGCCATCGTGCAAAACTTGCTCTGGATGGTCGGGATCCACGGTCCAAATACACTGAATGCCTTACGTTCTGTGATCTTTACCGAAGCAGATCTCAGCAATCAGCAGTTTATTAATAATCACGGCAGTATCTGGGATGTCCCTTACCCCGCTACTTGGGGCAACATGAATGATACCTTTGCCAACATGGGTGGCAGCGGTATGACCCTTGGCTTGATCATCGCGATCTTCTGGGTCTCAAAACGTAAAGACTATCGAGCTGTCGCAAAATTAGCCGTTGTGCCAGGACTTTTCAACATCAACGAACCATTGATGTTTGGTCTCCCGATCGTTATGAACCCGATCTTAGTGATCCCATTTGTTTTGACACCAGTTATTAATATCTGGGTCGGCTACTTGGTAACTAATATTTTGAAGTGGATCCCGACACCCGCTTTAGGAATGACGTGGACCACGCCGGGACCGTTAATGCCTTTCTTAGGAACTGGCGGTAACTGGCTAGCATTGATCATTGGTTTTATCTGCCTAATAATCTCAGTCTTCACTTATATGCCATTCGTTTTGGCCGCAAACAGAGTTGCAGAAAAAGAAGGACAATTAGATTAACAGAGCTGCAAAAGACAGTCACTAAAACNCATAGGAGAATTTAAGTATGCACCATCGAAGTTATTTTTGACCATCAAAAATAATAATCACAAATCAGGAGGAAAGTTATATGGCAGAAGATAAAAGAGAATTTCCCAAAGATTTCTTATGGGGAGGTGCAGTAGCAGCGCACCAGTTAGAAGGCGGATATCAAGACGGCGGCAAAGGCTTAAGCATTGCTGATCTCTTTACATTAGGCGACAAGGATCATCCACGGACGATCACTAAAAAAATCGAAGCCGATCAGTACTACCCTAATCACAAGGCCATCGATTTTTACCATCGTTACCCTGAAGATATCAAGTTATTTGCCGAGATGGGCTTTAAATGTTTTCGAACTTCCATCGCTTGGTCACGGATCTTTCCTAATGGAGATGAAGCAGAACCTAATGAAGAAGGCTTGAAGTTTTACGATGACCTTTTTGATGAATGTTTAAAATACGACATTCAACCAGTCGTGACCTTGTCTCATTTTGAAATTCCTTTACACCTTGTTCAAGAATACGGTGGTTGGCGTGACCGTAAGTTGATCAAGTTCTTCGTTCATTTTGCCGATGTCTGCTTCAAACGTTATCACAATAAAGTTAAGTATTGGATGACCTTTAATGAGATCAATAATCAAACTGATTTTGAAGCTGCCGGTCATCTATATACCGACTCTGGAATCGTGCCAGAAGAGGGAGAAGATAATGAAAAATTGATGTATCAAGCTGCGCATTATGAATTAGTAGCTTCTGCTCAAGCAGTTAAATTAGGTCATCAGCTCGATCCTGACCTGCAAATCGGCAGCATGATCGCGATGTGCCCGATTTATCCACTGACATCCAAGCCCGAAGATATTTTGTTTGCTCAACGTGCAATGCAAACCCGTTACTGGTTCTCCGATGTGCATGCTAACGGTTTTTACCCACAGTGGCTGCTGAACTTCTTTGAGAAAAAGAACTTTAAGTTAGACATTACTACTGCTGATCTAGCGCAACTTAAGGAAGGTACCGTTGACTATATTGGCTTTAGTTACTATATGTCTTTCACAGTCAAATACACCGGTCACGAAGACTACAACGAAGCACACGACCTAGTCCCTAATCCTTACGTCAAGGCCAGTGAATGGGGCTGGCAGATCGACCCAACGGGTCTGCGTTATGCCTTGAACTGGTTCACTGATCGTTATCACTTGCCGCTGTTTGTAGTTGAAAACGGGCTAGGTGCTGTTGACCAGCTGACTGAAGATCATAAGGTGCACGATGACTACCGGATCAAGTACATGCATGATCATATTTTGCAAATGAAGCGAGCTGTTCTAGATGACGGCGTCGATTTAATGGGTTACACACCGTGGGGCTGTATCGACTTGGTTTCAGCTGGAACTGGTGAAATGTCAAAACGTTACGGTTTCATCTATGTTGATGAAGATGACCATGGCAATGGTTCACTTGACCGTTACCGCAAAGACTCATTCTACTGGTTCAAAAACGTGATCGAAACTAATGGTGCAGAATTGTAATTAAACTACCTTAAACCGAGCATTCACTTGTCCGGTTTTATCTACATATGATTACAGCAATGCTGAATAAGTTATCTTTAATTAGGAGATGGAAATACCTTGGAAAACTATGTAGGAATCGATGTTGGCGGAACTTCAATCAAATATGGTCTAATTAGCACAGATGGTCAGATCATTGAAAAAAACAACATTAAAACAGCAACAAAAAAAGAACAGGTTTTAGCTGACATGGCACATATCGTACAAGGATATCTGGATAAGGGAGAGCATATTGCTGGGACTGGTGTTTCAATGCCCGGTGTGATCGAGGCGGATGGTATGCTAACCACTGCCGGTGCTGTAAAATGCTTATATGGCATTAATCTCAAAGATGAATTGGAACAACGCACCGGTATCAAAACAACTATTGAAAATGACGCCAATTCCGCGGCCATCGCCGAACAATGGCTCGGTGCAGCTCAAGGACTGCATAATTATCTGGACATTGTTCTAGGAACAGGCGTTGGCGGTGCCTTGGTGATCAATGACCAGATCTACCGTGGAGCTCATGCCCGCTCAGGAGAATTTGGCTGGATGCTGCTTGATGACCAGCACGATGAACTAGAAGATGGCAGTCTAAATTTCCAAAGTGCAACCGTGATCGGCTTGTTGCGGATCTATAATATCAAGGCCCAAGCAGAAGTGACAGATGCACGAGAAATTTTTACTCGCGCAAACAACGGCGAGCCAATCGCACAGCTAGTCTTACACAATTACTTCCGCAAATTAGCTCAGGGGATCTTAAATTTGGTCGTTTCTTTTGATCCAGCTCAAGTGATCGTAGGCGGCGGTATCAGTGTTAACCCTGCATTTCAGTCTGGACTAAATCAGGCTTATACAGAACTACAAAGTGAGCATAGTAGTGTCCGTGATTTAGAACTTCCTGCGATCGTCCCTGCTAAGCTCGGCAATGATGCCGGCATGATCGGTGCCGTTTACCGCAGAATACAGGAAAATAAATAACAAGATGCCAAAAAGGCAGTAAATCGATCCTGAATTAGGAATCAACCTACCGCCTTTTTTATACGCACAACAGTATCTAAAATTATGCTCCAACTTCATTTAGAAATTCATGCAAAGCGTCTTGCCACTGAGGAAACTTAAAGCCAGTTTCCTTAGCCAAGTGCATGACCGAATACGAAGGACGAAAAGCATCTTGTGGAAACTGGTCAGATGTCACTGGTTTGACTTCAACATCTTTGTCTTTCAGAATTTCTGAAGCAAAGTCATACCAAGAACATTCGCCATCATTGCAGCAATGATAAACACCATAGGCAATTTTATTATCAACTAGATAAGTAATAAATTCGGCCAAAGTCCTAGCCCAAGTAGGCCGTCCGACTTGATCATCAACCACCGTAAGCACATCATGGGTCTTCGCTAAGTTTTGCATCGTATAGACAAAGTTATGGCCCCATTGTCCATAAACCCAGGCCGTGCGCACGATATAGTACTTGGAACAATACTTTTGGACAGCCTGCTCGCCTAAAAGTTTAGCCCGTCCATATTCATTTTTCGGTCCTTTAGGGTCATCTGGAAAATATTCTGTTTTCTTTTCACCATTAAAAACATAATCGGTACTGATATAAACTAAAGTCGCAGCATATTTTTCACAGGCTTTGGCAACTATTTCTGTTCCAGTCGCGTTGATCAGTTCATTAGCTTCTTTACCTTCTCCTTCAGCTTTATCAACTGCAGTATAAGCTGCACAATGATAAACTACTTCCGGCCGGTTCTTGGCAAAGTATTCCTCAACCATTTCTGGCTTGGTAATATCCAAAGTTGCTACATCCGCTGCCTCATAAGCAATATTTCTTTCATCTAATAAGTGTTGCAATTCATTTCCCAGTTGGCCGTTACCACCGGTGATCAAAATTTTCATTTTCTCGTCTCCTTGCTAGCAAAATCAACCTATTAAAAAAGGTCCCGTTCAGGAACCTTTTTGCTATTCCTATTGTAAGGCTGCCCGTTCTTTCAGCGGACGCCACCAATCTTCATTATTCAAATACCAGTCGACAGTTTCTTCGATTCCTGTATCAAAGGTATACTTAGGCTCCCAGCCCAATTCTGTTTCAATTTTAGTCGGGTCGATCGCGTAACGTTTATCATGGCCTAAACGGTCAGCCACATACTTGATCGCCTCTTCACCCAAGCCAAGTTTCTCGACGATCAAATGAACGATCTCGTTGTTAGTCCGTTCATTATGCCCGCCAACATTATAAACTTCACCCTTCTTGCCTTGATGTAAGACTAAATCGATAGCTTGACAATGATCATAGACATGTAACCAGTCACGGATATTTTTACCGTCACCATAAATCGGTAACTGCTTACCGTCCATCCCATTAGTTGTCATTAACGGGATCAGCTTTTCTGGGAATTGATATGGACCATAATTGTTTGAACAACGAGTAATATTGACATTCAAGCCATAAGTTTCATAATAAGCCCGCACCATCATATCTGCGGAAGCCTTGCTGGCAGAATAAGGTGAATTAGGCGACAGCGGGCTAGTTTCAGTAAAGAAACCGTCTGCACCTAAAGTTCCATAAACTTCATCCGTCGATACCTGCAAATATTTTGCCACATTTTTTATTTTGGCGACATGTAATAATGCCAAGGTACCTTGAACATTCGTTTCAACAAAGACCTCTGGGTGCAAGATCGAACGATCTACGTGACTTTCTGCAGCAAAGTTAACGATCGTATCGATCTCAAATTCATCTATTAAATGTGAGACCAATTCGCGATTAGTGATATTTCCCTGCACGAAAACGTGTTGTGGGTTATCCTTGATATCGTCCAAGTTGTGAATGTTACCGGCGTAAGTCAACAAATCAAGGTTGACGATTTTATAACTTGGGTACTTGTCCAACATGTAATGGACAAAATTACTGCCAATAAAACCGGCACCACCGGTCACTAATAAATTGCGCATTATTTATCCTCCTCATAGACAAAGTTCAAATCAGCGTCTTTCAAACGCGGATGATGTTTATCCTTTTCTGACAAGATCAAATGATCGAGCGGCATTGGCCAATCAATTGCCAGATCAGGGTCATCAAAGGCGATCCCGCCATCAGCTTCTGGCGCATAGTAGCCTTCCACTTTATACATAAAGTTAACGTTGGGAGTTAAAGTAACAAAACCATGTGCGAAACCCTTGGGAACTAATAATTGGCGGTGGTTAAATTCACTTAAGATATAGCCTTCCCATTGTCCATATGTAGGCGAACCCTTACGGCAGTCTACCAAAACATCATAGACTACACCTGTAGCAACACGGATCAGTTTGGTTTGCGCATAAGGTGCCCGTTGAAAATGCATCCCCCGCAAAACTCCCGGCTCGGTTGATAATGAGTGATTGTCCTGATTAAAATCAAAATCGATCCCTGCTTCTTTAAACTTATCTCTGGTATAAGTTTCCGTGAAAAAACCCCGATGATCACCAAAAACATCGGTTTCAACAAGTTTGACATCTTGTAATTTAGTTTTGATAACTTTGACCATTATTCTTCCTCCAATACTTTGTTACGTCAATACCTTTCTTAAATAAAATCAAGGCACCCTAATAAATTCGCCTTATTGCAGCTATTATCCTAGTCTAACGTAACATCCTCTTCTGCGATCCTTAACAAATATTGCCCGTAATCATTCTTTTTCATAGGTTTTGCTAATGTGATCAATTTCTCTTTAGAGATCCATCCTTGCCGATAAGCTATTTCTTCCAAGCAAGAAACCTTTAAATTCTGTCGCTTCTGGATCGTAGAAATAAAGCTAGCTGCTTCGAGCATTGAATCGTGTGTGCCTGTATCAAGCCAAGCATACCCGCGGCCCATCAACTTAACATCCAAACTACCACGTCGCAAGTATTCTTTATTGATATCTGTAATTTCTAGTTCTCCACGAGCCGACGGCTGCAAATTTTCTGCGATGTTGACCACATTATTATCGTAAAAATAAAGCCCCGTAACTGCATAATTACTCTTCGGGTGTTCAGGTTTCTCCTCGATCGACAAGGCATGCTTATCCTTATCAAATTCAACCACACCAAAGCGCTCAGGATCATTCACATGATAGCCGAACACGGTGGCACCTGAAGTCTTAGCAGCTGCCTCTTGCAGCAGTTGCGATAAGCCGCTACCATAGTAGATATTGTCGCCTAAAACCAAACAAACGGAATCAGAGCCAATAAAGTCTTTCCCTAAAATAAAAGCCTCGGCCAAGCCATTCGGCTGTGCTTGCACTTTGTAGAAAAACTTCATCCCAAAATCTGATCCATCGCCCAACAATTCTTCAAAAAGGCCTGTATATTCCGGTGTTGAAATGATCAAGACATCACGGATCCCCGCCAACATCAAAGTTGACAAGGGATAATAAATCATCGGCTTATCATAGACTGGGATCAATTGTTTAGAGATCCCGCGAGTGATCGGGTAGAGACGCGTCCCACTACCACCGGCTAAAATTATACCCTTCAATATTAGTTGCTCCCTTTTTGTAATATTTCATTACCAGCTCACATTATTAAATACCTTTCCATTTTCTTATATTTTTCCATAATAATCAAGGTAATACAAAATTCTCTCGTTATTTTAAAACAAAATAAATCAAATGACTCCATTGTAGATTTTCAAAATCCACTTTTTATGAATGATGTCGTTTCCATTATTTACGCCAGTACATTTTTAATATATACTGATATTGGTTAGTTTTATTTAGTAGACCGGATATCCAAACTCTTATTCAAGGAGATTTTTTTATGTCACAGTCAATCAAAATAGTGACCGACTCCTCGGTTCTTTTGACAAAAGATGAAATCATAGACAATTCAATCACAGTCGTCCCACTTTCAGTAGAAGTAGCTGGCAAAAACTACGTTGATGGGGTCGACATTACCCGCCAAGAATTGGTTGAAGCTTTACGTGAGGGAGACATTCCTAAAACAAGCCAACCTGCCTTAGGAAAATTTGTCTCTGCCTTTGACAAGCTAGGAGAAGACGGCAGTGAGGTAGTCGCTATCATTATCTCAGATGTTTTAAGCGGGACTTTCAATACAGCTCAACAAGCTGCAAAAATGACTAATACGAAAGTAACAGTCATTAACAGCAAATCCACAGACCGTGGAGAAGCGTTTCAGGTACTAGCTGCTGCTAGGGATGCTCAAGCAGGCAAAAGTGTAGCAGAAATCAAGGAACACTGTGCAGATATATATTCGCGCACCTCGATCGATGTTTTGATCGATAACTTGGATTGTCTGGTAGCTGGCGGACGGATCAGCAAAATGACCGGCTTAATCACCAAGCTTGCAAATATCAAAGTCGTGGTGGAATTACACGATAAGACTTTAGATGTTGTTTCTAAGGGCAGAAGTACCAAAAGCTTGGTTAAATTCTTGGAAAAAATAGCTAGAGTCCATGAAGGACAGAATAATCAGATTCAAGCTTTATCGCTTTCTAATGTAGCTGCTGATCGTTCGATGTTGGATAAAACCAAAGATATTTTGCTTGGTGCAGAGTCTAAAACACCTTTTATCGCGGAGCTAACTAGCCCCGTGATCATGACTCATACTGGGCTAAAAGCCATCGGAGTCATCACGTTATCTGAAAAACCCGTCCCCAATTTTTAAATTAGCATAGTATTGTTGTTCCCGTCATTTTCTTGGAGATGGCGGGATTTTTTATTTGGCCCTAAAAAAATAAAGATTTAGGACCATTAAGACCCTAAACCTCTGTCATTACAAATATTCTAACGGATACTTTTGTTTTAACGCCTTATTTAACGAAGTATGAAAAATCCAAAAGAAAATATAGGCAGTTCCAAATCCAACCGTCACATCGCTCAAAAAATGAGCTCCCTGCATCATTCTGCTAACCATCAAAACGAGGGCACAAAATATTGCAACTCCGTAAATATGGGTTCTTTGTCTTTTAACTTGGGATTTACTGACGCCAGAAAACTCAAGCTTAAAGTTGTGCCTGCCCACTGTGAGTGGCCGGAAGGAAATGACTTTATTTCTTCTTTTAAAGGCACAGCAGACAAATATTTGTCACCATTGATTTGATACCAAGAAGTAAATAACGCAAAGTTTTCTTGCATCGAACGAAAACGAACACGCCCCCAAATCGGCTTAATACTTTCAACTACTGCCATCGAACAAAATGCCGTCAACAGTATCCCTATTCCTGCCCACCGATATCTTTTTTGTAATTCTGCAGGAAGACGCCTTATCAAGTAAATGATCACACCGCTGACAATTATACTGTATGGAATACCCCACCAATTAATATAAACCAGCGTCATGACACAGGACAAAAGAGTCAACAAGACGTAAAGAATGCCACAAAACACTACTTTAATTGTCTTTTCCTGTTTGAAAGAAAATGTCCAAAATATTAACCCAGCTCCTACCATAACGACAGTTGCAAAAATCACTGGTGCCAAGTGTTCGAAAAAATACGAAACCTGGTTATCTTTAATAAACAAGAAACTATTAATGTTCAGATCATAAAAGGTCCCAACTGCCAGACTGATCACTAAGCCGATGCTTGTTAAAGAAAATAATTTTTTCACAGCTCTCTCCCGTTTGTTTCAATGACATGTTGATACCAACTAAACGAATCTTTTTTATATCTTTTCAATGAACCATGACCTTGATCATCTTGGTCGACATAAATAAAACCATAGCGTTTCGACATTTCGTTACCGCTGGCACTGATCAAATCAATGCACCCCCACGGTGTATAACCGATCACGTCAACCCCATCTTTTAAGGCTTCCCCAATCTGTTCGATATGTCTCTTCAGGTAAGAAATCCGATAACTATCGTGAACTTCATTATCTGAAGTCAATTTATCATGTGCACCTAAGCCATTTTCCACTATGAAAATCGGTTTTTGGTAACGTTCTGCCATTTTATTTAATGTGATTCGTAAACCGACCGGATCAATTTGCCAGCCCCACTCGCTCTTTTCCAAGTATGGATTTGCTTTACTGAGGCTTGAATTACCAGCTACCTCATCATCGTCTTCCTGCCCGCCGGCTATCCCGGACATATAATAACTAAAAGCAACAAAATCACAAGTATTTTCACGTAAAATTTTTATGTCTTCAGTAGTCAGATCGACCGCGACATTTTTTTGATCAAATAACCTCTGTGCATAACTTGGATATGATCCGCGAGCTAAAACATCCATCATCAAAAAGTTTTCTTGATCTGATTGAAGACTAGCCAGCACATCAGCTGGTTTAGATGTGGCAGGATAATTCTCGAGCCGCAAGATCATCGAACCCATCTGCGCTTGCGGATCGATCTCATGCAGCTTTTTGGTAACTCTAGCTGCAGCAACCAATTGGTGATGCATAGCTAAGTAATTAGCCTGCAAGCTTGTCTTGGTTTGCTTTTTATCATCCAATAGTCCTCCAGACAAATAACCAGTCATCATCACAATATTCATCTCGTTAAAACTGATCCAATACTTGACTTTACCTTTAAAACGTTTGAACAGGATCGTAGCGTAGTGCTCAAAGGCAGCAATTGTTTTTCTACTTTCCCAGCCATTTTGTTTAAAAGACAAGGCTAAGGGAAACTCGTAGTGGCTTAAAGTTACCAATGGTTCAATATTATATTTCAGTAGCTCATCAATTACATTTTCATAAAATTGGAGACCTGCTTCATTGGGCGTTTGATCATCACCATTAGGCAAGATCCGGGCCCAAGAAATCGATAAACGGAATGTTTTGAAGCCCATTTCAGCAAACAACTTAATGTCATCTTTATAATGATGGTAAAAATCGATCCCGTAACGTTTAGGATATAAGCCGTTTTTATCCACCAAAGCGTCTTTCACCTTAGCAGTTGTCATTGGTGCGATCATTTGTTGCATCCTTAATTTAGGATCAGCTTCATATTTAGCAGTGTCAGCAGTGGTCCATCCCTTACCATCAGCTAGTGTTGCACCCTCTAGCTGATTAGCCGCCGTAGCGCCACCCCACAAAAAGTTTTCTGGAAAAACATATTTTTTCGCCATTTTCATTCTCCTTTTCATTTTTTATTATTTTAGCTTATTGCAGCAGCAACATTATCTCCTACGACAATATTATCTGATGTTGTAGTAGAAATCACATTTAAATAGTCGGCAGTATTGGTAACGATGCTCAAGACTACTGGATCATAGCCGGCTTTCTTGATAGCAGCAACATCCATCACCATCAACAGATCCCCTTGAGCAATATGATCTCCTGCTTTAACATGCGAGATAAAATTTTTCCCTTGCAGTTCAACTGTATCGATCCCTAAGTGGATCAACAATTCTATTCCATCTACGCTCTTGATGCCAACAGCATGCTTTGTTTCTGCGACTAACGTTATTTCCCCATCAAAGGGAGCAACGATTTCATTTGAACTTGGCTTTATTGCGGTGGTTTGTCCCATGACTTGTCCAGCAAAGGTTTGATCGGCTAAGCTTGTGACATCAACGGCCTTTCCGCTAACCGGAGCAACAATTTTAATTTGTGTCCCTGCTTGAATATTCTGCTTTTCACCGCCATCTGTCTCATTTTGAAGATCACCAGTGCGTTCTTCTTCAAATCCAAGCAGCCAGGCTGCAGCAAATGCGATAACAAAAGCAATTACAGAAGCTATTATTGCAACAATGAAATTGGCATTATCATGAGCTGAAACATAACCGGGTAAAGCAATCAAACCTGGCATTCCCATTCCATAAGCTTTAACATGGAAAACGTTTAATATACCACCGCTAATTGCACCACCGATCATAGCGGCAATAAATGGTTTCTTCAGTTTCAGTGTCACACCATACATTGCCGGTTCTGTGATCCCCAAAGCGGCAGATATTCCAGCTGACAGAGAGATCTGCTTCATTTCTTCATCCTTTGTTTTGAACAATACTGCAAAAGTAGCTCCAGCCATTGCAAAGGTAGCTGCCAATATTGCTGGTGACATAAAGTTATCAAAACCTTGGGAGGTAAAAATTTGCAAGCCTAATGGCATTAATGCCCAGTGCATTCCTGTCATGACCATCAACGGATAAAATGCACCTAAAAGTGCACCGGCTAACAAACTAGCTTGCTTGAACAACCATAAGATAGCACCCGATAATGCCCCCGCCAACATACGTTCCGAGCGGTCCTAAAACTACCAACGTGACCGGTACTACGACCAGCAAGGTTACCACTGGGCTAAACATTACAGAAACTGCTTTGGGAATCCAGTTTTTGACCCAGTTGTACACATACTTTAAGAACCACAAGGCAAGTAAAATTGGGATCACTGAAGAACTGTAAGCCAAATAAGGCATTGGTAAAACACCGAACAGTTTCATAGTTGCCACTGTCTTCCCGGCAGATAAAGCATTAAAACCATTGACCATCGTCGGATATAATAAGACACCCGCCACACTCATTGCCAAAAATTCATTCGTTTTTAGTTTACGTGCCGCTGAGACCGCTAACAGAAAAGGCAAAAAGTAAAAAGCACTATCAGAGATCATTTGCAAAACTTTAAACTCAGCACCATTTTGCGGTAACCAATTAAAAGCTTGGATCAAAGAAACAATTCCTTTTAAAAGTCCGGCCCCTATAATAGCAGGCATTGCCGGGGTAAAAGTTCCCGAAATAAAGTCCATTAAACGACTAACAATTCCTTCTTCATTGCCTTTGTTAGTTTCAGTTGTACCTTGACTTGTCACCGTGTCTCCCAGCTGGTTTTCAACAGCTTCATAAGCCTCTTCAACCTCATTACCTATAATGACTTGAAATTGATCACCAGAAAACTGCGCACCCATGACACCTTTGACATTTTTGATGTTTTCCATTTCAACAACATCTTTGTCTTTTAGGTTAAAACGTAAGCGAGTCACACAATGCCACGCGTTTTGAATATTTTTTTCTCCGCCAGCATACTTGATCACATCACTGGCTAATTTCGTAAAATCTTTCTTCATTCTTTTATGACACCTCTTCCAATTAATTAAAAATAACCAAATAAAACTCAGAAAAAATTTTTCCTTGTTTTATTTGGTTATGCCTGATTTAACAGTAACAGTCCAAAGTTTTTATTGTCTACGGGTCACACGATCGATATGTAAAGTTAAATAAAATAATTCTTCTTCACTGACCTGACAACCCATTATTTCTATTAACATTTTGCCAACTTTTTGCGCACCCTGAAATGCTTTTTTGTAATTCTCTTTAACTATTGCTAATAACTGCGGATCAACTTTAGGAACTTCCTCGCTACCCTGATGCAACTGTCGTAGAATAAAAAAACGTAAATGAGTAACAAAACGAACATAGTTAGCCGAATTTTGGTCCAAAATCAACTGATAATGGTACTGCACGATCTCAATCGCTCGATTAGTCAACTCAGCTAACTTAGCACTCTGAATAGTCCCTTCACTATTATTCTGCGCATCAACGTAGTGATATGTTAGAAAAGTTAATTCGCTTTTCGGAAGTCTAATTCCCGTTCTTTTTTCGATCAAATATAATGAATCCAAAGCCAGCTCATATTCTTGCGGATAAGTTTTTTGTACTTCCCAGCGTAAATTTTCTGGATAATCAGCCGAACCGCTTCTCTTTAAAGCATAGCTCAAATGATCAGCCAACGCCAAAAAATGACTATCATTAAAGAGAACATTCTTAAACTTATCTTGCACCATCTGAACTAGTTCTTGAGTCAAAGATAAAACATCTGCATCAATATTTTCAAAAGTTTGACCAATAAATTTACTATCTTGATCCATCTGTTCTGGTCGAAAGACCCTTTGAATTTCAGCAGCTGGTAATTCTTGTCCAGCTTCTTTACCGAATGCAATGCCCTTTCCAGCCACAATTACATTCCTGACCATCGACAGCCCAAGCAAAATTATTATTGATCTTCTTCTGAAAATGCATGATCTCACACCTCCCAGTCATAAAAAAATACGCCAAGAACAAACTGTCAGCCAAAAATAGCTACAATTATTTTCTTTAAGCGTAGGTTATGCCGAGTCAGAACTCGTAACAGTCCTATTTGTATAAATAAATTGTAGCAATTATCGAAAGCGTTGTCAATAAAATAATTATTATCCGATAAATATGTTTTTGGTGAATTAGCTTTCTATGAAAGTACAAATGAAAATTATTCTCAATTAGAAAATTATTTTGTAAAAATAAAATAGTGTTTTTCTTTGATAATAAAGCATTTTCGCAATCTAATTGAAAATATTTCTCATTTAGAAATTTTATAATTTACATTTTAAAAGACTGGTGTTATTATCAGGATGAAAAAAGAGAGAGGTGTTCGGAGTATGAAACATATACAAAAATTAATCGCAATTTTCGTAATAGCAATCTTAGCTTTAACAATGGAATTTGGTCTCCATCACCCTCTCTGGGCACAAATTTTGATCACGTTAACTGGCGCATACTTAGCATTCACCATGTTTGTTGAAATGATCAAAACTCTAATGTCCGGTAAATATGGGGTCGACTTACTAGCCATAACCGCAATCATAGCTACATTATCCGTCGGACAGTATTGGGCAGCCATGATCATTTTATTAATGCTAGTCGGCGGCGATACCCTAGAGGATTATGCTGCACATAAAGCAAATTCTGATTTAAAGTCATTATTAGAAAATTCACCACAAGTTGCGCATCGCTTGAATAGTAAAAACAATACTACAGCAGATATCGAGATCGATGATATCCAAGTTGGCGATTGGCTATTGGTGAAAGCACGTGAAATCGTCCCAGCTGACGGTCATATCTTAAAAGGATCAAGTTTCTTCGATCAATCATCATTGACTGGCGAATCTAAACCTATCGAAAAAGACATCGGTGATGATGTGATGTCTGGTTCATTGAATGGTGACACAGTAGTCATCATGCAGGCGGACAAAGAAAGTAAGGACAGCCAATACCAGCGTCTGATCACCTTAGTCCGTGAATCAGAAGCAAAGCCAGCACATTTCGTCCGGATGGCTGATCGTTACGCCGTACCTTTTACCTTGATCGCCTACGTTATTGCAGGCTTCGCATGGTTTATTTCTAAAGATCCAGTTCGTTTCGCTGAAGTTTTAGTGGTTGCTTCACCTTGTCCACTGATCCTTGCGGCACCCGTTGCCCTAGTTGCCGGAATGAGTCGGGCATCAAGAAACGGAATCATTGTTAAAACTGGTGATGTGATCGAAAAACTAGCAACCGCCAAAACTTTCGCATTCGATAAAACAGGAACCATCACCCGCGGAACTCTGAGTGTTGACAAGGTAGTCCCTGCTGTCGGTGTTGACCGGCAAGAACTAATTAAGCTTTCAGCCAGCGTGGAAAATAATTCTAATCACATTTTGGGTCGTTCATTGGTAGGCTATGCTAAAGATCAAAGGATACCATTGAAAAAAGCTAATTCAGTCAAAGAAGTAACTGGGAATGGAATTCAAGCTGAAGTGGACGGAAAAATAATCAAAGTCGGTAAAAGCACATTTGTCACGGGAGCAACATCAGAACTTGAGCAAACACAAACAGCAATGTTCATTAGTATCAACGACCAATATGCCGGCTACATGACTTTCACGGACCGTATGAGACCTGAAGCAAAGCAGACTATGAACGTTTTAACGCAACAGCACCACGCTGAAGTCATGATGCTGACTGGCGATCAACAAGAAACCGCTGAAGACATCGCCCAACAAGCTGGAATTTTGGAGATTCATGCGGAGCTATTGCCAGATGAAAAAATTAAGCTGATAAAAAATACTCCTAAAGATCATCGCCCTGTTGTGATGGTCGGTGATGGTGTGAATGACGCCCCAGCTTTAGCAGAAGCAGATGTTGGGATCGCTATGGGGGCTCACGGAGCCACAGCTGCCAGTGAAACAGCCTCAGCCGTCATTTTAAAAGATGACTTGTCCCGAGTGGAAAAAGCTGTAGAGATCTCAGAAGATACAATGAAAGTGGCACGCCAATCAGTAATGCTCGGGATCGCAATTTGTACAATCTTGATGCTGATTGCCAGCTTCGGTGTACTGCCAACACTTTTCGGTGCTCTCTTGCAAGAAGTCGTCGATACGGTTTCAATCTTATGGGCACTAAGAGCACGTCATGGTCACAGTAAAAAAACACCGACATCTGGCAATCACTAGATAGTTTTCAATTCTTAATAAAATTGTTCGAATTTGTTAAGCAATTCTTTAACTTTTAGCTGTATTGTAAACACCATAAACGAATTAACTTACTCCCCCTATATGTAAGTAAAATTTGTAACTATATTGTTCTCTTAGGCATATAGTTTGTACCATTCCTTTTTAGCTCCATGCCAGCAATGGTGTGGAGTTTTTGTGTATGTTGTATAAAGCTTGGCACTTAAGTGATCTTTGCTATAGTTTTCGTGATATCATTACTAGGTTAACTCCTTCAGATCGCACAAGTAATTGCTTAAATTGCAAAAAAAATAACGAACATATATAATGATGTGAGTGGTTTTAAATAACAGTAGTATTACATTAATACTGCTAAAAATGAGGTATAGTTTTATTGAAATCTGAAATTTACGTAGTTAGTCACAAAGAAACTAGGATGCCTACTGACAAAATATACTTTCCACTTCAAGTAGGACCATCCGAACACAATTTTCCTGGTTATTTGCGTGATAATACTGGAGAAAATATCTCCGCAAAAAATCCAAACTATTGTGAACTAACTGCCCAATATTGGGCAGCAAAAAATCGTTCGGCTGACATTAAGGGCTTAGTCCATTATCGACGTTTTTTCTCAAATGGCAAAAGCAACTTTTTTAGTTCAATTGATAAGAAGTATTCAGACATTATGGCCAAAGCTACCTTAGAACGCCTAATGTCTTTTCACGACATGATCGTGCCTAAAAAAAGAAATTACCATATTGAAACTTCTTGGTCGCATTATGAACATGTACACCATATTAAAGATCTTGAAATCACTAGACAGGTACTTGCTGAATATTATCCTGAATATTTACCTTCTTTTGATAAACTTGTTCAGAAGAAGGCTGTCCATATGTTCAATATGTTTATTGCTAAGGGACACATTTTCGACACTTATACCAATTGGTTGATAAACGTCTTAGAAGAAGTCGAAAAAAGAGTAGACATTTCAAATTATACAGATTATGAAAAAAGAATTTTTGGATTCATAGGTGAATTACTACTAGATGTGTGGATAGACAACAATAATATTGATTATACTGAGATTCCTGTCATGTTCATGGGAAATCAGCATTGGCTCAAAAAAATTGGATCATTCTTGGCCCGTAAAATTACAGGAAAACCGAGAAAATAAATCTATCCACAAATAAAGGAGCACCTGAAATGTCTAAAAAATTTCGGCAATCATTATATCTTGGCGTAAAACGGCTTTTTGACATTGGTATTTCCGCCATTGCTTTAGTCTTTGTTGCATTAATTAGCATAATTATCTTTTTGATTGACTGTTTTGGCAATAACAAAGGCCCCGTCTTTTTTAAACAAAAAAGAATTGGTAAAAATCATAAGGTGTTTTACATCTATAAATACCGATCAATGGTCATTAATGCCGATGAAAAGTTACAAGCTAATAAAAAATTACATGATCTATATGTTAAAAACAATTACAAACTTCCGCCTGAAAAGGATCCAAGAATCACGAAATTTGGCAAGTTTTTACGTAAATCCTCTCTCGACGAATTACCACAATTTTTAAACATCTTTAAGGGAGAAATGTCTTTAATTGGACCTAGGCCTGTTGTAGAAGAAGAATTAAAAGAATACGGTGAGCAAACCGATAAGTTTTTATCAGTTACTCCTGGCGCTATGGGATATTGGCAAGCATCTGGAAGAAGCACAATACCATACCCACGAAGATGCGATTATGAACTTTATTACGTAGACAATGCATCTTTAATATTCGACTTAAAAATATTGTGTAAATCGATAATTAGCATTTTTAAGGCCGACGGCGCTTACTAGATGATTTTTAAACACGTCGTTTGTAAAATTAAGTTAGAAATAA
>NZ_AZFI01000230.1 GCF_001435755.1 Ligilactobacillus acidipiscis DSM 15836
ATTCATCAACAGGATTTGACAAAGAGCCATTAATTCTAGTACGAGACTTATCTGAAATAAAGAAAGACTTTCTGACAGTTCCTTTGCTTATAAATCTAAGATAAATTTGTGGAGTGCTTTGCCAACGCCACTGTGGTCATTGTCATCAGTGATATGATCGGCAGCTTTTTTGACGGCGGGGACCCCGTTGCCCATCGAAACCCCAAGTTCCGCGGCTTTAAACATCGGCAGGTCATTGATCTCATCGCCGATTGCCATCGTTTCTTGTTTTTTAAGCCTTAGTTCTTGAGCGAGATCTGTGAGAGCTTGCCCCTTGTTGGCGTCTTGATCGAGGACTTCTAGCAAAAATGGGCGAGAGCGGACTACATAATAGCTGCTGCCAAACTTTTGCTGAATTTCGGGTTCAATTTCATCTAGGATCTCGGGGACTTCGGTGATCCCAAATTTGGCAAAAGTCCGCTGGGAAAAGTCGGCTATGTGATCAAAAACTTGGAGTGGGGCCTGGTACTTGGCCGCCAACTGGACAGTATAAAAGCCGACTCGCATGTCGGTCGTGCACATTGTGGAGGTAGAATCGATGGCGTTATAATGCCAGTGATTTTGCTGACAAAGTTGCGCCAATTGACTCACTGTTTGTTGTGCGAGAGTGTGGGTCGCCAGCGTTTTTCCGGTGACGGTTTGTACCAAAGCGCCATTGTCGACGATCACGTATTGGTCGTTAGAAGTGATCCCGGCCTGTTTCAGAAAACGTTTGACGCCGGCTAATGGTCTAGCCGAGCACAAGACGATCTTAATTCCTAGCTGTAGTGCTTGCTGGATCGACTGGATATTTTCTGTGGTTAACTTGCGTTCAGGCGCCGATGTCAGCAAAGTATTGTCAATATCGATCGCCGCTAATTTAATTGCCATTTTACGAGTGATCCTTTCGTTTTAGTTTCTAAGCAACCATATCTTAACACATCTAAATAAAAAAATAGAAATGGCTCTCTTTGGCGTATTTATGAGTGAGTGCGCAAAAATGGCAAATTTGTCCGTCTGAAAAACAGGTCGGCTTGCGAAACGGCGGAAAACGTTTGGCGGTCAGAAGTCCTGTTAAAGAGCAGACGTGGCAGACCCATCACTCAAAAAACTCACTGTCTTAGGTAGTATCTACCTAAAATAGTGAGTTTTTTATTAATCGTTAAAATTGCCTGTTTCAACATCCTTGAGAAATGTCATCAAGTGGTCGAAGTAAACTGGTGCGTTGTCGACCATATGATGGTGACCGCCATTAGGTGTAGTTACAAAACGTGCATGGGGGATGGTTTCAGCCATGCGTTTGCCAGTAGCAAGCGGCATTGATTCGTGTTCGCCGTAAGTTATCAAGGTTGGCAATTGAATGTTGTGAATATCTTTGCTGCGGTCCCAGCCGGCTAACTTGCCAGTAACGACGAATTCGTTATCCCCTTGGAAGTAATTGTAAACCTGAACTCCCATTGTAGAGGTCAAATGACTGATTGCGGCAGGTTGCTTACGATCGATGTAATCCTTATTTAGTTTCTCAATCAATTCTTCATAGCGTTCATTAAAGTCATTTTTGGCTTCGCAGTCTTTCAGGAAGGCCAATTCTTCTGGGCTAAATTCAGATTCACGGATCTTGGTGATATTTTCCATATATTCATCAATGTTGTCGGTCATTGATGAAATGATGATACCCTTCAAGTGGTCAGGGTATTTCAGCGCGTATTCTTGAACTAAGGCACCGCCCCATGACTGACCGATCAAGTAAAAATTATCTAAGCCAAGTTTTTGGCGAACTTCTTCGACTTCATCGACAAAGTATTCCATGTGCATAAACTTGTCGATGTTTTCTTGTTTAGTAAAATCAGGCTGGTCAGAATACCATGAACCTAACTGATCGTACATTGTTACCTGAACGTTCAAGTCTTTCAGCTTTTCAGCAAAGTTCTCATAGTATTCATGGTTTCCGCCAGGGCCGCCATGTAAACATAATAGTTGGATGTCACCGCCAACGTTGTCTGTACGTGTCCACAAGTGATAACCGTTGTCTAAAGTAATGATCGTGTTTCCTTCGCGCATTGCTTTCACCTAGTTTCTTAAAATTTTATGTAGAAAACTGTGTATCTCACCAGTAACTAACATAATGCTATGAGGATATTCTAACATTTAATTGGGTAAATTTGTGGGGATCAGAGATTTTTTCGAGTGGTTAGGCGATTTTAGCGGGTAGTTTACCGAGTCGCAGGAAAAAGTGGTCAGGAATAAAGTTTATGAGAAATGTGACGCAAACTCTGGCGAAGTAAGT
>NZ_AZFI01000231.1 GCF_001435755.1 Ligilactobacillus acidipiscis DSM 15836
AGTTGAATGTTACGAACTAGCACCACGCGTGTCAGTTTATTTTGTGATACCATCATTTGTGATTACAACTATTTATTTGATCCGCTGGTTTATTTGCAGCGCTTCTTTTCAGAAAAAGATCCTGGAAATATTTTTTTAATAGATGAAGCGCATAATTTAGTCCAAAGAGCACGTCTCATGTACACCAAAGAAATTTCATCCACTCAATTGGATAAACTAATAGAAACTTATTCACCCCAGACAAAAAAAGCTTCTCGGCTGCTTGATAAAATGAAACAGTTGCGTGAACAATTTCAAATATTGAAAGAACCTATGCGTAATTATCGTCAAGATTCGTTGATAGTTGAGGAAGAATTTGAAGGCTTTAAAAATAAATTGCAGCATTTCACAGACTTCATAAATGATTGGTTGCAAGAGCATCCTGAGGATGAATCACGACAAGAGGTCCTTGATTACTTTTTCCAATGCCATAGCTATTTAAAAATCAGTGAATTTTACGGACCAGAATTTAGAACTAAACTAACATACGAACAAGATCAAGATGAACTGCGCCTTAAAATATTCTGTATAGACCCCAGCGAACTTATTGATCAGCAACTGCAGTTAGGCGGCGGCAGCATTCTTTTCTCTGCTACATTATCGCCGCTCGGTTATTATCAAGAAATACTCGGTGGAAAAGACAGTAGTTTAGCTTATCGGCTTCCCTCGCCCTTTTCTCCCGCCAATTTGGCTATTCTTGTTCCTGTATATATTCAAACAACTTACAAAAAACGAGCTGAAAATCAAGCCAACATTTTGCAAGCACTAAAAATGATGACTTCGGCTAAGAAAGGTAATTATCTCGTCTTTTTGCCTTCATATTCTTATTTAACAACGATCGTAACAGCCTTTTGTCAAGAATATCCTGAACAAAAAGTCGCCGTTCAAAAAAATGAAATGGACGCTAAAAAACGCGAGCAGTTTTTAGAAAACTTCCAAAGCGATCTTGTTGAGCCCATTCTCGGTTTTGCAGTACTAGGAGGTATTTTTAGTGAAGGGATCGATCTGAAAGGAGACCGGTTAAGTGGGGTAGCGATCATTAGCGTGGGGCTTCCGCCTAATGATCCAGAATTAGACACTCTCAAAGAATACTATTCACATCAAGGTAAAGACGGCTTTCAATATGCTTATCAATTGCCTGGTATCAATAACGTTTTCCAAGCAGCCGGTCGTGTTATCCGCGACGAGCAAGACTATGGGGTCGTCATGCTGATCGACGCTAGATTCAATCAGCGTCGCTACACAAGTTTTTATCCACCGCATTGGCAAAATTATCATGCTGTATACAGCAGCACAGAATTAAAAACAACTTTAGCTAATTTTTGGAAGCATAAATAAAAAACTCATTGGGACTTCTGATAGCGTAGATCATCCAGCTATCAGCAAGCTCCCAATGAGTTTTTAAATACAATTTATTCCTGTTCACTTGTGCTCTTGTGGAAAAAGAAATTTTTTAAAGAACCGGGATCTTTCTTGAACTTGAAATATAAATACAAGCAAAAAATCAGTGCTCCGATGACGTCAGCAATCAAATCAGTCATTGTGTCCATAAGTGCCGCGCGCCCAACTTTGGGCTGTCCGTGCGCCATATATCTCTGCAAATTCATGCCAAAACTGTCACACGTAAATTCATAAAATTCCCATAGGACCCCGCAAAAGGCTGAAAAGCAAAAAGCATACAAAGTTACAAAAGTCCGCGAAACCTTAGCTTGAACTTCAGGGGTCAACAAAAAACCAAATATAGCTAAGCCTAAGCAAACTTCCAAGCTGGAGCTGACCAAATGCAACATTTTGTCCCACAAAGGTAGTCTATAAAAGTGACGCAACGTTCCCAAATAAATTGAACCGAAAAGAAAAACTACATAAAGTATAAATAATTGCTGGGGCAATTCGATATTAAGTCTTTTAGCGATCCAGACTGGTAGATAACCAATCAAGATCCCGGCTATGATCTCAACAACTGTTAAAAAGTAGTCACCCTTCGCGCTGGAAGTCAACAAGTCTTTAAAACTAAATATCAGCGCGATCACCATCAAAATTTCATACACTCCAAGAAAAACCGTACTAACAGAAAAGCTGTCTTGTTTTTTTACCATATTCTCTCACACCACCCATTATTTAACTATTACCAATCAATCATAGCCTGATTTTCGATTAAACTAAAGCAATATGCCATTAGCATCACGGAAATATTTTAATTATATAGTCAAGATTTAAGGCACAAAAAAGGTTCTATAATATTTGGTACTGA
>NZ_AZFI01000232.1 GCF_001435755.1 Ligilactobacillus acidipiscis DSM 15836
TCTAAATGTTACAAACTAGCACCACACGTATTGTAATGTATTTTAGTAAGCGTTAAATAGCATCTCAATCAATTAAGGGAGGAAATTTACGTGTTAGATTTTACTTTTAAAAATACCACCGATATTCGTTTCGGCAATGACCATATCGATGCTGAGTTGCATGATGTGCTCAGTCATTATGGTAAAAATGTTCTTTTAGTGTATGGTGGACATTCGATCAAGAATAGTGGACTGTACGAACGTGTTTTAGATTTGATCAAAGACCTTAACATTACAGAGTTGGCTGGGATCGAACCTAATCCTAAGATAGACTCGATCCGCCAAGGTCAAAAACTCGCTAAGGACAACCAGATCGATGTTATTTTGGCTGTTGGCGGCGGTTCAGTGATCGATGCAGCTAAGGTGATCGGTTCTGCAGCATACTATGACGGTGATCCTTGGGAGCTAGTCATTGACCCAGCCAAACGTTTTGAAATTAACCAATTACCATTAGTTGATATTTTAACTCTGTCAGCAACGGGATCAGAAATGAACTTTGGTTCTGTCATTTCTAACCCGGAGATCCCGCAAAAGAAAGGTACTGGCGGTCCAAATTCACCTGCAGTTTCATTCTTAGACCCGACTTTGACTTACACGGTTCCTGCCCGACAAACGGCTGCTGGTGCTAGTGACATTTTCAGTCATTTATGTGAACAATACTTTGACAATAACGCCAGTAACGATGTTTCTAAAAGTATGATCGAAGGCTTAATGCGGACGGTGATCTACTGGGCACCGATTGCGGTCAAGGAACCAGAAAACTATGATGCTCGTGCCAATCTGATGTGGGCTGCCACGATGGCCTTGAATGGGATCGTTGGCACTGGAACGGTCAATAGCTGGACAGTTCATCCGCTTGAACATGAATTATCAGCTCATTATGACATCACGCACGGGATCGGCTTAGCTATTTTAACGCCGCGTTGGATGCAATTTGCTTTAAATGCCAATACCAAACCGTTATTTGCTCGTTTTGCCAGAGCAGTATGGGATCAATACGGCTATGACGATATGGAATTAGCTGAGAACTCGATCCGCCGGACACATGACTGGCTCAAATCGCTCAACTCAGAAATGACTTTACCAGATGTAGGTATCACAGATAATAGTAAATTTGCTGAAATGGCTCGAGCAGCGGTTGCCAGCGGAAAACTTGCAACCAACGCCTACGTACCTGTAACAGAAAAAGATGCCATTCATATTTACGAAGATTCAATGAAAGAATTTAAAGAATAACAGAATTTATTTTAAATGAAGGCGAGGTCAGGACAAAAACTGACCTTGCTATAGAAAACGGGTTGTGGAAATCAATTTTTGATTTCTGCAGCCCATTTTTTTGTAGCACATAATTTTCCAATCCCGGTATTCCAAAAGTTCCAAAGTTCAAGAAAGAAAAGGATAGTTACTCCTTGTGCAAATTTTTCCGACATAAATCATTGCTCTTTAGGGAAAACAATTTTACCTTTTTGTTATTTTAAATCTAACGTCAAGTCATAATCTTGATAGGCAGCATCATCTTCATAATTATCAGTATCATAATCAGCAGTGAATTTTAATCTAATACTGGTCAGGTCTGTCACATTATTTAACTCTTTGACTGGAAAAGAGATCCAACCGTCTTTTGTTGCATCTTTGGCGATCTCTCCATCCCAACTTTCATTACCTGTTGCTTCTTGTTGTTGACCATCATTATAGATTGCTGTCCCCTGTGTCGGGTAGAAGTTGATGTCGCGAGTTGGCGTCACTGACATGTGCAAGCGCACAAAACCATTAACATCAAACGTGCCATCGTTAGCAGAATCATATTCTTGTGCGGCAACTTGATCGATCTCGACCTTGTCGATAACGACTTTAGTATCGACCCAACTCTCATCCGTAAAATCAGCTGTGTAATCTTTTTGATCCTTCAACTGATAATCGTCATAGTTGATTTCAAGTTGTTTGCTATTTGCAGAACTTTTTTTGTGTTTGCTTTGGGCTTTTTTATCAGTCCCCTTTTCCTGAGCGGTTGTTTTGTGACCTGAAACTTGCTGTGTTTTGGGACTGCTGTTTGACGAACTTTCCTTTTGTTCCGAGCCGCATGCCGCTAACAAACTACTGCTTAATAAAAACACGGTTGTTATTGTCACGAATTTTCTCATAGCTTTTACCCCATTTATCAATATTTTTTAGACTTTTTTAGTCCCCCCGATTTAAAATTGAAGTGCAACACTTG
>NZ_AZFI01000233.1 GCF_001435755.1 Ligilactobacillus acidipiscis DSM 15836
TTATGACGAACTAGCACCACGCGTATTTAACCATATTGATTCAAAGTCTGACTCTGAACAGCTCTTAGAACACAAAAAGACCATGCGTTTAAACATGATCTTTTTGTGAACTATAAATAGTGAGGGTCAAACCAGTTTCAATAAGCTTTTGATCAATTTCTGGTTGTCCGTGAGCAATTTCTGATAATCTTCAACGCTAAACTCTCCAACATCTTTAATACAATGAGCTATTTTTTCTTCGATTTGCGGTTTTAACTTTTTTCCCATCTCTGTCAAGCTAACGACTAACTGCCTTTTGTCTTCCAAGGGATGAACTCGTGTGATCCACCCAGTGTTTTCAAGGCGCCGTAATAAGGGAGTCAACGTATTACTTGCCAAGTGTAAAGTTTTCCCAAGGTCATGTAAATTACGCTGATCTTTCTCCCATAAAGCCAACAAGACTAAATATTGCGGGTAGGTCAGTTTATATTCATCCAATGTTTGCTGGTAAAACTTTGCAAAAAGACGATTAGCGTTGTAAATCGAAAAACAGAGCTGATTTGCTAGTTCCATATCTTGTTTTGCCATGGTTAATCGTCTCCTTTCATATTAATAAGTTTTCTCGCTGCTAAATAAAGCGTACACGATTTATTACTAATATACCATAAACAAACTTGATTGACCGCTATCTTTACTTGTTTTACCGGTAAAAATAATGATCATCCTGACACTAATTCTTAGGATGACCATTTTCTTTATTAAATTTACATTAACCCATTGCACCATTAGGGTTTAGCATACCTAAAATTGAATAACTAACATCTGGGAAACCGAAAATCATTTGCTCCAGGTCATCGTTAGTCAAGCCTTTATCAACAACAAATGTCAATATATTGATCAAAGAAGCAGCTTGGCCGCCATAAATTACCGCACCCGCAACTTTATGAGTTTCTTTTTCAAAAATTACGGTCAGCTCAGCATCATCATCGTGTTTAGTATCAAAACTCTTGCCATATGGTAAAACTTGTTCCTGATATTTATCTGGTTCTACCTGAGCCTGTCCTGGAGTGAGACCGATCTGGGCGATTCGCGGTAAGGTATAGGCGATAAATGGAACTGTCGGATAGTCTATCGGCTGGTCATCTTTACCCAAAATCTGTGCTGCGATGTAATTTGATTCAAAAGTTGCAGTTGGTGTTAGCTTAGGGATCTGTTTGTCGATCACATCTCCGCTAGCATAAATATTCTTCAAACTTGTCCTCAAATGATCATCAACACTAACGCCGCCTTTAGTATAAGTGATACCAACTTCATCCAAGCCCATATCTTGCGTGTTAACCTGACGCCCTGTAGCTCCGAAGACATAATCTGTATCAAACTTCAAACCGGCTTCTGTCGTAACAGAATAACCGTTATTGTTCTTTTTAACTTCATTAACAGCTTCGTTAAAATGGAAGCTGACACCTTCTGCTTTCATTTTGGCTACTAATTTATCAACATACTTCTTGTCATATTGAGCCAAGGCCCGATCTGAATACTCAATAACTTCGATCTTCGTGCCAGCTTTAACAGCCATCGAGGCAAATTCAAGAGAAATCAAGCCGGCACCAATAAAGACAATAGACTTCGGCAAATGTGGAATAGATAAGAAATCTTTGCTGCCATGAATATATTCTTTACCTGCTGCGGGTAAAATCGAGTCATGTGCACCAGTTGCGATAACAATATTTGCTGCAGTGATTTGTTTGTCACCAGCTTTTATCGTATGAGCATCTGTTAATTTACCTTTTCCTTCATAGATATCGATCCCCGCTTTAGGGAACATTTCTTTCATCATCCCGGGAATACGGTCGATCCAGGCGTGCTTATATTTCATGAGATCTTCCCAGTTTAATTGTGGGGCAGTATCTAAACCAAAGCCCTTATAATTCTGGCTGTCCTGAATCACCTCAAAAGGGCCATCCAAAAGTAATTTAGCGTCACAACCATAATTAGGACAAGTCCCACCTAATTTATCTTCTTCGATAAAAGCAACTTTTTTCCCAGCCTGTAATAATTTAAAGGCCCCATGAAAAGCAGCATGACCACTACCAATAAAGACAACATCATAATCAAAATCAGCCATAAAAATTCCTCCTTTGAAAACAGAGCGGAGTGAACCGGTTAAAAGTTGAGCATTATCGGACTTTAACGATAAGTCGTGGTTTTTGCGACTTGTTGTTAAAGTTGGATGGGCGCAGACTTTTGGTTCACGGAGCTCGACT
>NZ_AZFI01000234.1 GCF_001435755.1 Ligilactobacillus acidipiscis DSM 15836
AAACCCTTGATACACGCGAAAGTGTCAAAAAGAGTCACAATCTAGACTATACTAATAATTTAGATACTAATAGATACAATATAGATACTCAAAAGTTGGACTTTTCCACAGCCCATTTTTCACCAGCAGAAATTCAAAAGCAAAACCAGGATTTGGTGAACCATGCTAATGACTTCTTAACTGATGAAGACAGTGGCTTACCGGTTTTCTTAGAACCCGAAGCCGTGCAATTACTTAGTTTCTGGTGCCGCACTCCGCAACAAATGCGGCGCTTCATTGGCATTATCTTAAATGCTAAGTACCGAGTTGAGAAAGATCACAAAGATATTGGTGTCATAATCCCACTTGATGATGAGGAACTGAAACCTTTAATGACTAAAGCCTTGAGACGCTACTTTAACGCCCTGAGAAGCAATGAGAAGCACATCAAGAATGTTGAGAACTACTTATACGGCACCATGCAAAACCTATTTGGGATTTGGTGGAATAAACAAGCGGTTAGAGAATATGCGGCCAAACACCCCGAAGAAGAAAAGTCGGCCGACAACGATAACAGTGGGTTGTACTACTAGTCCTAAAAGACTACAAAATCCTTTCTAAGCAGTTTTAAGACTTGCTAACCTCTTTATACTTAAGTTAGATTTAAATGGCTTAAACAGAAGAATAGGGGCTTTTAAATGAGTGCCAGAGCTAACCAGGCTAACCAGCTCAAAAGTTCAGCCTTCAGATCAACGCCAAGCTCAAGTGATTTGAGGCTAGGGCTTTATCTATTGATAAGATACTCAAAAGGTAGTATAATGGTAGTGGTAAAATAAAGGAGATGAGACAATCATGGCAGTTAAGGAAAAGAAACGGGTCCAAGTCAAGATTGATAAAGATTTGGCCGATGATACCGAAGCAGTTTTAAGCGAATTGGGCTTAAATCCAACCACGGCCATTAACATGTTTTACAAGCGGATTGTTGCTAATGGTGCTTTACCTTTTAATGCGTCTTTAAGCGAAGAAGAAAGAGCTAATTTACGCTTTTTAAAGGCGACCGAAGGGACACCAGTCACCGAGTTCAAAGACGCTAAAGAGGTCGCTGATTGGCTCAACGATCCAGATGAGGACTAATGACTTAGTCAGCCTATACGTTAGTTTTGTAGAAACTAACGGTGGCAAGTCTCGGCCAGTTTTAATTCGTCGGGTATCAGAACAGACGGTCGAGGCTTTTAAAATTACTAGTCAGTATGAAAAGAAGTCGGCTTATATCAAGCAACAATATTATCCGATTCAAGATTGGCAATCCGCTGGGTTGAAGAAACCTTCCTGGGTCGATCTTGGTAATATTTATCGCTTTCCCAAAGCCGGTTTAAACTTTAAAGAAATCGGTCATTTAAGTAAGCTAGATCAAAATAAAATTTCAGATTTTACGCTTGACCTAAAATCAAAAAGAAGAGGTAAGGGTCAAAAGATAATTCAACAGCGATCAAGTAAAAGGAAGCACAAAGAAAGTAAAGCAGAGCTTACACAAAGAATTCAAAAACAGTTAAAAGACTTTGCTAAATACAATCCAGAAATTAAGCCAAAAAACAATCCTGAAAATAAAAACGATCGGCCTAGTTATTAGGTTGATCGTTTTTTAATTTATCCGGTTTATGGGCGTTAACATAGTCAGCAAATGTTTTTAAAAGTTCTTCGGTTTGTTCGACCGAGAGGTTATTAGCTTGAAAGTACTTTTCTAATAAAGCCCCTTTTTGAATTAATCGGCGAGAACGGGCTTTGCGGGCTTGCCGATTTTCATAGTATTTAGATTGCCGTAATTTAAAATCTTCCCGCTCAATTTTTTGTTTTAAACGCGCTTGCTGCTCGACTAGTTTTTCATATTGATTAGACATGGAATTTCCCCATCTCGTATGGCTAATGATCTACGGAATTTACCTTTAAAAATTCAGAAAATTGCTTGGCTAAAAGCTTAATCTGATCGTTAGACAAATTAGCATAATCTAAATTGGCTTGACTGATGATTTGTTTACCTAGCCGTTGTTCAATCTTATTTTTTTCGTCCTTAATTTTTTGATTAAGGGCTTTTAATTTAGCTTCTTGTTTTTCTAAGTTACTTTGAGACATAACGATCCCTCTAATCATATTAGAAATAATCACCGAAACTATATCATATGAGAAACGTTAAGTCAAAGTATAAAATTTGAAATAGCGAAGCGGAAGGCATACACTAAGTTAAAGTTAAGAGAATCAGAA
>NZ_AZFI01000235.1 GCF_001435755.1 Ligilactobacillus acidipiscis DSM 15836
TTACGAACTAGCACCACGCGTATATATGTAGAAATAAGTTTGAATAACAAGCGAGGCAAAAGATGAAATTTTCAACCATAGTTATTTTTGCATTTGTATTTACCGTTGATGTCTGGGCTCTGATCCACGATATTCAGCATTTTCGCAGTAAAACTGATGAACTAGGCAAACCAAGTTCAAAAAAACGCCAGTCAATAACTAAAGTTAATATTGCGATCGATGTGTTTTTAATGGTGATCATGTTATGGTATATAATTTCTGGTGTTTCACAACAATAATTGTAGTTGCTTTAGGTCTCTGATCTATGGAGACCTAAGGCTTTTTTATTGAGAAATGGACGGTTGGAAAAGTGTGGCTATTTTGCTTGACGGCACACCGAAACTTGCGTACTGTTAAATAAATAAGGCCGCTAGGGTAAGAAGATCTTTTGCCGTATGCACCTGACTAAACTAGCTGGAGGGTTATTACATGCGTAATTTTTACTTTAATCATGATGGAAATGTCGATGATTTAGTTTCACTGTTACTGTTATTACAAATGCCAGATGTTAATTTGTTAGGGGTCGGGGTGACCGATGCTGATGGGTACGTTGACCCGGCTTCTTCGGCTTCACGTAAGATCATTGATCGTTTTGGTCATGCTGACCGCAAACCAGCTGATGTAGCTAAATCGAATTCGCGGGCTAAACATCAGTTTCCGGATGCTTGGCGGTTAAGTGTCTTTTCGTTTGACGATTTCCCGTTGTTAAATGAAAATGGCGGACAAATACAAACGCCGCTAGCTGAGAAACCTGGGCACTTGGACATGATCGATAAACTGCAAAATTCTGCCAAAAAAGTAACTTTGGTCATGACGGGGCCCCTGACAGATCTGGCCCGCGCCTTAAAAGTTGATCCTACGATCACGGAAAAAATCGACAAACTCTATTGGATGGGCGGCGTTTTAGGCAGTCAAGGGAACGTAGCCGCGCCTGGAGCTGACGATACAATGGAATGGAATGCATACTGGGACGCAGAAGCTGTGAAGACCGTCTGGGATTCCAATATTGAAATTGTCATGGTGGGTCTTGATAGTACTAACCAGGTCCCTTTGACTTCGGAGTTGCGTTTACGATGGGCTGCACAAAGGTCATATCCTGCACTTGATCTGATCGGCCAAGGATATTCATTGGTTCACTCATTTGAAGCAAACTCGATCTATTATTTATGGGATGTTTTGACAACCTTAAGCAGCCGCTATCCTGAATTAATTGAGTCCAAGCGGGTCAAGACTGATGTTATTACCACCGGCTTTTCTGAAGGACGGACATTTCAAACTGATAAGGGCAGGGAAATTACTTTTGTTACCAGTGTTGATGCTGCCGCATTTTATGACAAAATCGATGAATTAGCAAAATTAGCCCCTAGCAAATAAAAGACTGTTACAGACTAGCAAATTATGACGATAAAATTTAAGTACGCACTTGTTTTAGAACTGTGCGTGTTTTTTACCTGAAAGCAGAGCTCTTTAGATTTATTTGTAACTTAAATAAGCAGGCACTATTAGTTTTTGTGTGGATAATTTTGAGAAGAAAAAATTTTTCTTTTCCAAAAGGCTATTTAAAAGTCTTTATTTGATTTTAAATCTGAATTTTGTCTATAAAATTTTAAGTAAAATCCATGGATAAATATTAAGAAAACCTTAAGATAGGTAGTGACCAGACATATAATTCGGACTTGTTATGAATATGTGTTAAGGTAATCTTAATGATTCGGCTGTAACATTTTTGTAATGTTGGACCACAAGTTCGTTTTATAGTTATTTTACAGCGTGGCCGATCAAAGCTAATAAAGCATCGATCGATCTCTTTTTGTATCATGTTTTTCATTTTATTCAGTAAGGTATACGCTAGGCAATAAACTATAATAACGAAGGTTCAAGCTGTAGACAGTTCAAGTCTTTTTTATTCGAGCAGAAAGGCCAGTTATCAGGCTGGCCTGACGAATATCAACTGCTAGGGCAGTGTAGGGTGTACTAAACATTTTTCAGCCGATGGTTCTTAATTGTTTATCAGGTACACCAAACACTTCGCAGCATAAGAAAGCACGGATTTATTGGAGGCATGTAATGACAGAAAAAGTTAAAGTCAAACATTTAACTAAAATATTTGGCAAACAGATCTCTCAGGCCAAGGAACTCCTTAAACAAGGTAAGAACAAAGAGGAGATCCTTGCTCAAACTGGTTGTACAGTTG
>NZ_AZFI01000236.1 GCF_001435755.1 Ligilactobacillus acidipiscis DSM 15836
TGAATGTTACGAACTAGCACCACGCGTTTATTTTTAAGTAAAGATACATTATTTTGGAAGTGGAGGAAAGACAAATGACGCTGAAAAGCTCGTTAGCAATTGCAGCCGGTAAATCTTCATACTGGTTCTTACACAATTTTATGCATGGTGGAACTTCATTACCAGGTAAAATAACACTTTCAATCGACCCTGATGTTTTACGCGATTTGGCTAAAAATTACGAGATCGTGATCATCACTGGTACGAACGGAAAAACTTTAACAACTGCACTTACAGTTAAAGTCCTACAAGCAAAGTATGGCAATATCTTGACTAATCCCAGCGGATCTAACATGAAACAGGGGATCGTCACAGCCTTTTTGACTAACAAAAAAAGGAAGAACGGTAAAAAAATTGCAGTTTTAGAAACTGACGAAGCTAATGTCCCAATCATTTCAGAATATATCAGACCGGCTGCGTTTGTTTTGACTAATCTTTTTCGCGATCAAATGGACCGTTATGGCGAGATCTATACAACTTATGAAAAAATTTTAAAGGGGATCAGGATGCATCCAAAAGCAACTGTGATTGCAAACGGAGATGCACCGATCTTTAACAGTAAAGAACTGCCTAACCCCCTGATCTATTACGGCTTTGACCACCAAGATGACCAGGAACAAATGGCTCCGGCCAACACAGATGGTTTATTGTGTCCTAAATGCCAGCACATTTTACATTTTAAAAATCTAGTTTATAGTAATCTTGGCAAATATTACTGCCCTAATTGCGGTTTTAAGCGGCCAACACTGCAGTATCGAGTTAATAAGTTAAGTAAACAAACACCACAATCTTCAACTTTTGAGATCGATGGTCATGAAATGACGATCCATATCGGCGGGACCTACAATATTTACAATGCACTTGCAGCATATACCATTGGTGCTTTTTTAGGTGTTGAACCAAAAAAAGCTGTCCAAGCTCTTAGCGATCCCGACAGTAAAGTTTTTGGACGACAAGAAGTGATCAATGTTAATGGCAAAGAAGTCACGTTGATCTTAGTTAAGAATCCAGTCGGATTAGATCAAGTTTTACAGATGGTCAAAAGTGACCAAGAACCCTTCTCCCTGGCTATTTTGTTAAACGCAAATTATGCTGATGGGATCGACACCAGTTGGATCTGGGACGGGCGTTTTGAAGATCTTCCTTTTGACAGGATCCCTGTTGTCTTGACCGGTGGCGAACGCTATAAGGATATTACTTTCAGATTAAGGGTCGCCGGCGTGCCTGAGAAAAACTTTGAACAAGAAGAAGATCTTGAAACCGTGTTGAAAAAAATCAAAGCTATGCCAACAAAACATGCTTACGTCTTAGCTACTTATACTGCTGTTTTACAGCTTCGTAAAATGTTAGCACAACAGGGTTACATTAAAGGAGGAATGGATTGATGGAATATTCATTGAAGCTGGCCCACCTTTATGGTGATCTTTTGAACACATACGGAGACATCGGCAACATCTTGACATTGCAATATTATGCCAAGCAAATGGATGTTGAACTCGCTGTTAAAGTTGTTTCATTAAACACACCTTTTAAAGCCGATGATTATGATATGTTTTTCTTTGGCGGCGGCCAAGATTACGAACAAATGATCGTTTCCAAAGACATTCAGGATAAAAAACAGGGATTGACCGATTTTATCGAGGACGGTGGTCCAGGCTTAGCGATCTGTGGCGGATATCAATTGTTGGGCAAATATTATATTGGAGCTGACGGGCAAAAAATATCCGGTATTTCAGCTTTGCCTCACTATACTAACAGTCAAGATAACAACCGCTTCATTGGAGATATTACAATTAAAAATGAAGGATCTGGTGATGTATATCATGGGTTTGAAAACCACAATGGCGTCACGTATTTAGGAAAAGGTGAACGTCCATTAGGTACAGTTATATCTGGTCATGGAAATAATGGCGAAGATGATGGTGAAGGGGCCATTTACAATAATATTTTCTGTTCCTACTTTCATGGCCCGATTTTAGCCAGAAACGGAGAACTAGCAAAAAAAATGCTGTTGACAGCTCTTAAAAGAAAATATCCTGATGCTGATTTTTCAAAGCAGGAAGCTTTAGAAATTAAACCAACTTATTAAAAAAAGCACGGATCAAGATCGATCCATGCTTTTTGGGACTTTGTCATATTGTGTTGATAGTCCTTAGAACTCTATCTTTATGGTAGGGTTCTTTT
>NZ_AZFI01000237.1 GCF_001435755.1 Ligilactobacillus acidipiscis DSM 15836
TCACATTTCCACTTGTAACACTTACTTCGCCAAGGTTGGTGGGCTATTGAAGTAAATTGCTAATTCAGGGCAAGAGAAGTACTGCCAGTCATCCGGCTCAAACGTTTGCCAAAAATCACCTGTTAAAAAGCGGCCGCAACAAAGCTGATTGTTACGACCACTTTTATCCTTAGTACAAATTATTTTTCATTAACACTTTCGTCCTCGGCCCCACCGTCATCTGGTAACTGTTCCATCTCATGGACAAAACGGTCACGCGCATCTTTTGCTAAAGCCGTCTCGGCCGTGATCGCTGAATTTGGGATCTGATCAATGTTAGCACACATTTCAATATGTTGTTTATGGTCAACAAATGTCATCGGTGCATCTCCCCCATATTCACCATCAACGTTGATCATCATTCGTTGCCCCGGTGAGCTGGCTTTGATTTTAGAAGTTTTAACGTAAACGATCCGTGGGTCATCCACGTGCTTACCACCGTTAAATACTTTGCGGATCAAATGCAATATCTCGACCAAATTACTAGTCTTCACAATGATCAAAGTAAACTTGCCATCGTCAAGTGAAGCATCTGGTACGATCTGTTCAAAACCACCGACAGAGTTCGTTAGAGCAACGAAGAACATTGAGGCCTTGCCGTCAAACTCACCATCGTCATACTTAATTTTCATGTTGACTGGTTTAATTCGTGGCAATAACTCTGCCCCTTTGGCCAAATACGCCAAGTAACCAAACTGTGACTTCAATTCAGACGGCACAGAATAGGTAATTTCTGATAACAAACCGCCTGCAGCAATATTTACGAAGTAATTATCATTAGCCTGACCAATGTCCATTCTGATCGTCTTTCCCTTAGCAATCACTTTAGCTGCTGCCAACGGATCTTCACGCGGGATCTTTAAAGCTCGCGCATAATCATTGGTCGTTCCAGCAGGAATGATCCCCATTTTCGGACGTTTTTTCAACGGCGCGATTCCGTTGACGACTTCATTGATCGTGCCGTCACCACCTGCGGCGATCAGCAGATCAAAGCCATCGCGTGCAGCACGCTTGGCTTCATTTTGAGCGGAATTTTCCTCAGCAGTAGTTGCAAAGGCACTTGTTTCATAACCGGCATTTTCCATAATATCTAAAATACCGATCAAATCCTTCTTCATGGCTTCCCTGCCAGAAGTGGGATTATAAATTACACGACAACGTTTTTTCATAGTTCTAACGATCTCCAGGGAAACTGAACTCCCTTACCTTTCTTTCAAACTAGCCATTAAGAGTTTATTGACAACTTTCGGGTTGGCTTTCCCACGAGTCTGCTTCATGATATTACCGACCAAGAACCCAACAGCGCGGTCCTTACCATTCTTGAAGTCTTCGATCGATTTAGCATTGTTATCCAAAACATCATCGATGATCGGCTGCAAAGTAGCGGGATCAGACAATTGCACCATACCCTTTTCTTCAACCCAGGCTTTTGGATCAGTATCGTTGGCAACGATCTGTTTGAAGACTTTCTTGGCAATCTTGCTAGAAATGGTCTCATCCTGGATCAAACCGATCATTTGTGCCAAATGTGCAGGGGTCAAGGCTAAGTCTGCCAATTCAACCTTCTTGTCGTTCATATAGGCACTTACATCACCCATCAACCAGTTAGCGGCTAACTTCGGATCAGCACCTGCAGCAACAGTTGCTTCAAAAAAGTCTGACATTTCCATCGTTTGTGTCAAAACGTCGGCATCATATTCAGTGACGCCCCACTCATTGACATAACGTTTACGACGATCTTCCGGCATTTCCGGGATCGAGTCTTTGATTTTCTTGATCCAATCATCTGAAATATGGATCGGCGGCAAGTCTGGTTCTGGGAAGTAACGATAGTCACTCTTACCTTCTTTAACACGCATCAGGACTGTTTCACCAGTATTGACATCAAAACGACGAGTTTCCTGTTGGATACTGCCGCCAGCTCGGATGACATTTTCCTGGCGTTGTTCTTCATACTTCAAACCTGAACGTACGTGTTCAAATGAGTTCAAGTTTTTCATTTCAGTTTTAGTTCCATATTGATCAGAGCCAATTGGACGAACCGAAATGTTGACGTCGGCCCGCATGGAACCTTCTTCCATCTTTACGTCAGACACGCCGGTAAATTGGATAACTTGACGTAGTTTCTTTAAGTAGGCATAAGCTTCATCAGCCGAAG
>NZ_AZFI01000238.1 GCF_001435755.1 Ligilactobacillus acidipiscis DSM 15836
GAGATCGCCGGTTCAAATCCGGCTAGGACCGCTTGAGTTTGAGCATTTACTCAGGTTTAGCATTGATGGCTCGGTAGCTCAGTCGGTAGAGCAACGGATTGAAGCTCCGTGTGTCGGCGGTTCGATTCCGTCCCGCGCCATTTTCATAAAATGCGGGTGTAGTTTAGTGGTAAAACCACAGCCTTCCAAGCTGTTGTCGCGAGTTCGATTCTCGTCACCCGCTTACGACTTAGTTGTCGTTGTTATGGGCCTATAGCTCAGCTGGTTTAGAGCGCACGCCTGATAAGCGTGAGGTCGATGGTTCGAGTCCATTTAGGCCCATTGGAGAAGTACTCAAGTGGCTGAAGAGGCGCCCCTGCTAAGGGTGTAGGTCGGTAAAACGGCGCGAGAGTTCGAATCTCTCCTTCTCCGTTTCTTTATGACCCGTTGGTCAAGTGGTTAAGACACCGCCCTTTCACGGCGGTAACATGGGTTCAAATCCCGTACGGGTCACTTTTTTATATTTTATATTATCGCGGGATGGAGCAGTCTGGTAGCTCGTCGGGCTCATAACCCGAAGGTCGCAAGTTCAAATCTTGCTCCCGCAATTTTTTGGTCCTATGGTGTAGGGGTTTATCACGCCTGCCTGTCACGCAGGAGATCGCCGGTTCAAATCCGGCTAGGACCGTTGTGACGATATAAATTTGCCGTTCCTTTTGGAGCGGTTTTTTTGTGTCCAATAGTGCTGATCATTTTCTATAAAGTGTACGTTAGAATTTTTTTATGTTAAAATACTATCGTTACAACTCATTCCCGAGAGGATTCATGTTTGATGAAGATGCCTTGTAACCAATTATTAAAAGATAGTGGGGGAATCAAAATTGTCAGAAAGACATTTATTTACTTCAGAATCAGTTTCTGAAGGACATCCAGATAAAATCGCTGATCAAATCAGCGACGGTATTTTAGACGCAATGTTAGAGCAAGATCCAAATGCGCGTGTTGCGGTGGAAACAACAGTTACAACCGGCTTAGTTGTAGTTGTGGGAGAGGTTTCTACTTCAGCTTACGTCGACATCCAAAAAGTTGCCCGTCAAACGATCAGAGACATTGGTTATGTAGACAATGAATTTGGTTTTGACGGTGATAACTGTGCTGTGATGACCGCCATTGACGAGCAATCACCAGATATTGCTTTAGGTGTCGATTCATCGCTTGAAAGCAAGGAAGATAATTCGGATGCACTCGACACGATCGGTGCTGGGGACCAAGGTATGATGTTCGGCTATGCTAACAGTGAAACACCTGAGTTAATGCCATTGCCTATCATTTTGAGCCATAAGTTAATGCGTAAGATCGCTACTGTGCGTAAATCCGGCGAACTAACTTATCTCGGCCCAGACGCCAAGGCCCAGGTAACTGTAGAATATGACGACAATGATCAACCGTTTAGAGTTGATACAGTTGTTGTTTCAACGCAGCATAAACCAGATGTTACTTTAGCTCAAATCCGTCAAGATGTGTTGGAACACGTGATCAAGGCAGTGATCCCAGCCAAGTTATTGGATGACAAGACTAAATATTTTGTCAACCCGACCGGCCGTTTCGTTATCGGTGGACCGCAAGGCGATGCCGGCTTAACAGGTAGAAAGATCATCGTAGATACATACGGTGGCTATGCTCATCACGGTGGTGGTGCATTTTCAGGTAAAGATGCTACGAAAGTTGATCGTTCTGCAAGTTATGCTGCACGTTACATTGCTAAAAATATTGTTGCTGCCGGGTTGGCGACCGAGATCGAAGTACAGTTGGCATATGCGATCGGTGTAGCTCAACCAGTGTCAGTCTCTGTTAATGCATTTGGCACGGCGAAAGTTAAGAATCAAGAATTAGTTGATGCGATCCGTGAAGTGTTTGACCTGCGTCCAGAAGGGATCATTCGAATGTTGGATCTTCGTCGTCCGATTTATAAGCAAACAGCTGCCTATGGTCATTTTGGACGGACTGATATTGATTTACCATGGGAACACACTGACAAAGTTGCAGAATTACAAGCAAAATTAGCTAAATAAGAGTTTTACAGTAAAACGTTAAACAGCCTGTTATCGGGCTGTTTTTTTTGAAACAATTTTAGTGCATTTTTAAGTACTTCAATGATATAACAGCACTTTACAACTTTTTCTAAAAATTTGT
>NZ_AZFI01000239.1 GCF_001435755.1 Ligilactobacillus acidipiscis DSM 15836
TGCTGATGAACGCTCATCAACACTAAAAAGTGTAGACCCCAATGTTTTAAAGTTTATATTGTTGCCTCTTTTTTTGATGTCTCAAAAAAGTGTGGTCAGATGGTTACTAAAGAAAATGGGCTAGCATGATTTGCTTTCACATGATGTCAGATAGTAAAAGAACGAGTTAGTTCTAAAAAATTGTTTAAATTTTTACCCTTTTAAAAGTTTTAACACATTAAGTTAAAGATAAAAGCAGAAAGTTTGGTACTATTAATATAATGTGAAATATAAAAATAAAAAAGGAGTGGTTCTTTGCATTCTTCCAAAAAACACAAAATTTGGATAATATCATTATTACTTATAAGTTCTCTGACACTATTTATTGCTGGCTGTGGTCAGCAGAACAATAACACTTCAAAAAAAGATCCAGATCAAGAAAAAAAGGATCGGGTCCCACTAACAGAGAAACAAATCAAGAAAAATATCAATGCAAAAAAGATTTCGGTCAGACAAGATGAACAAAAAGAGCTGACACAAGAATATCAAGAAGTTGCCCAAAACCAGAACTATACTCTAGAAAATCCCTTCGTTAAGGTAAATCCTTATAAAACTTCACCATTGAGTGCCTTAGTGGTGTTTCATACCAGTATCCCTGCATCAGTAAAATACACGGTGATCGGAAAAAATAACGAAACAACTCTGACTAACAAAGTTAACGGAGGAGCTAGCACGGTACATAAAGTTCCGATCGTTGGCTTATATGCTGATCATGCTAACAGAGTCAGGCTCGATGTTCAGTATCAAAATGGAACAACTGAGACAAAAGAATTGACGCTCAACACTGATAAATTACCAGCAAATTTGCAGCGGGCTAAAAGTTCTGTTTCTAACAAGAAAGCAGATCAAATGGATATCGGAGACAACAAACTGACTGTCATGAACCGGACAACACAAGAACCGTTTGCTGTAGATAGCAATGGTGAGATCCGCTGGTACTCCACGCTTTATACGCAACATGTTGTAGAGTCATGGTCTCAGGGCCATTTAATGATCTTAACCAAAAAAGATAATAGCAAAGAGCTTTATAATAGTTTGCTTGAAACCGATGCTTTAGGTAGGGTTTACCAAGAATATCAATTTACACCGAAAAACAAACGAACGCTGATCCACCACGATATTGTTGAGCTGCCCAATCATAATATCCTAGCGACGGTTTCAGATGGCTCAGTTTATGGGGAAGATACAATTGCTGAGATCTCTCATCAAACAGGCAAGATCGTGAACTTGATCGATATGAAACGTCTATTACCTAAATCTGTTTGGTATAAATATAAAGCCGATAAAGGAGCTGTTTCAGACGGTTCGGCTAGTCCTGGACATGATTGGTTGCACATGAATTCAATAGAGTATTTGCCGGAAGAAAATTCACTATTAGTCTCAAACCGTAATCAGGATCTAATATTCAAACTTGATTATAGAACCAAGGAATTTAAGTGGCTATATAGCGGTAAGAAAAAATCTGCTTGGCCTAAAAAATATCACAAGTATTTGTTAACGCCTGAAAAGGGAACTAAGCATACTGGAGGACAACATGCCTTGACACAGTTGCCTAATGACACGGGAGATCCTAATAAAGAAAATATTCTGTTGTATGATAACAACATTGCTGTGACAAACGGCCCTAAGAAGACTTCTGGCAAATATTCCCAAGGTACTCAATATCAAATTGATCAAAAAAATAAGACTATCAAGCAAACATGGTCATACGGTAAACAACTTGGGAAGCAGAATTTTACTCCTGTCATTGGTAACGCACAACGATTAGACAATGGGAACACATTACTAACTTTTGGCTTTAAAAATGGTGGTAAAGAAAGCAATATTATTGAAGTTAAACCAGATGGAACTCAAGTTTTCAACTTCTCGTTCAAACACAGTGGCAAGAAAGGTTATGTTTATCGCGCATATAGAATGCCACTGTACGATGGTAATTACAGGTTTGAATAGAATAGCATTTAAGCAATACGCTGGATATTAAAATTATCTGAAAAATGACTACTAAGTTTATGCTAGTGGTTATTTTTTTAGCTCGTTGGCTTGCATCATTGGTCCATATCAATTATAATTGGACTATACCAATAAA
>NZ_AZFI01000024.1 GCF_001435755.1 Ligilactobacillus acidipiscis DSM 15836
AATTCGTTCAAGTTATTTCTTGCAATCTGCCGTTAGTATTCAAGATCATTTTTTTCTGCGTTGTTGTTTGCAGTTAATGTTCCGATTTTTTTCATCTTGTCGGGATACTTGTTCAAGGAAAAAAGATTTAGCGATGTAATTAAGAATGCTTGTCGGAACTTATTGTTACCTTACTTTTCAACTGTAGCTTTAATTGGGCTCATTAAATTAGTTGGTCATAATTTTGTACCTAACTGGATCAGTCCGATCGGAGTGGTTCAATACATAGTGAGTGCCTTATATGGTTTAGGAACAAACTCTTTTATCCCAGAAATTAATGTGACGGTGTCAGCAATCGGAGCCATATGGTTTTTACCAGCGATGTTTGTTGGCAACATAGTGTTTAATGCCGCCTTTAAACTCAGTAAAAAATTTGTCCACGCTAAAACTTTATTGCTTATCTTCAGCTTGGCATTAACGGTTTTGGGATTCTTATTAAGTAAAAAAATACAATTACCATGGTCATTTGATGCAGCGTTGATCAGCCAATCATTTTATTGTTTTGGCTATATGGTCCGCCAGCTTAGCTTGATTGAAAGAGGTAAGCTTTTGTTAGATTTGGCTGGATTGTTGTTCTGGGTATTATCTGTCAAGTCGGGCTTCTTTTATATGAATATTGGGTATGCAGATTCGCCAATTTTAGCTACTCTTGGAGCAGTCGGCGGCAGTTATTTTATCATGAGAGTATGCTGCTTATTAATGAGAAGCCAATATCAATGGCCTGTCTTTCGAAAGTATGGTAAAGATTCATTGGTTATGTTATGTTTCCACTTGATTGACTTAAATGCTTTTTTGATCGGGCCGAGAATTTTTAACAAAGTAGTTACAATGAGCGGGAAGATAGAAGTTGCCATTGTAGTAATTATTTGCTATCGCTTGTTTGTCATTTGGCTGTCTTCCATTGTTGTTCCCCGTATCCCAGTGATTAGGTCCTTTTTCTTTCCAAGAAAATTTCCTTTTAAAGTCAAAGATAAACAAAGCCTGGCAGAAAATAGTCTATGATAATAAGTTATATGTTAGAATGTTGTACCTTACAAATAAACTACAGAGAGGGAATCTTGATTGTCACTGATTAAAAATTTATATGGTCCTTTTTTTGATTTACACAATTGGCAAACCGTATTAACATCTGGACAAGACTGGATGATCATCTTGTCACTGATTTTGATCGAATGTTTGTTGTCAGTAGATAATGCTATCGTATTGGCTGCGCAAACTCAGAAATTACCGACGAAAAAAGAACAAGAGAAGTCCTTGTTTTACGGGATCTGGGGAGCTTATATTTTCAGATTTTTGTTGATCGGATTAGGTAGTTATCTGATCAATTTCTGGGAGATCAAGGTCATCGGCGCCGCTTATTTAATGTATTTATCTGTGAAGCATTTCTGGGGACGTGCTCATCCACATAAAGAACACTCGTCTAAAAAGAAGAGAAAGCCTATCTTGCCCTTGTTTTGGTCAGTTGTTATTTCGATAGAAGCGATGGACGTGGTGTTTTCGATCGACTCGATCCTTGCTTCGTTAGCAATTTCACCTAATCCAGTGATCGTTTTGATCGGTGGGTTAGTAGGAATTTTAGCGATGCGTGGTGTGGCAGAGATCATCATGCGCTTACTTGAAATCGTCCCAGAACTTGAAGTTGTTGCTTATGGTTTGATCGCACTGATCGCGGTCAAACTCTTCCTAACGATTCCCGCAATTGATATCGAGATCCCAGCAGTTGTCTTTGGTGCAATAGTGCTTCTCTCTATTTTAGGAGCTATAATAGTGAACCGAATCAAAAACAATAAGGCTGGAAAGTAAAACGAAAGAGCATTTAGACCGGAGTTGGTTGAATGCTCTTTTTTCTTGATTATCAAAATGTGTTCGCTTTTTAGTGAAAAGGGCTACAAATGCTAAACTTGAAATGTAAGAGAAAGTACGATAGATTTATAAATGTAAGCATTATTTTATGAAGGCTTATTAGATGGTCCACTAATTAATTAAAGAAAGTTGGATATTCAATGTATAAACTAATTACGAGTGATATGGACGAAACTTTATTAAATGACAACAAAAAAATTACGCCGAAGACAATTGAGGCGGTCAAGCGGGCGACTGCCGCTGGAGTTCATTTTGTGCCTAACACTGGACGCAGTTTTACGAGTATTCAAGATAATTTGATCGAACTGGGTTTAAGTCAAAAGCCTGATCAATATGTGATTTCTTATAATGGGGCTGCGATCGTGGAGAACAAAGAGAATCAAGTCCTGCAAGTCAACGCTTTGCCACATGAAATAGTCGATCAACTTTTCCAAATCGGCATGAACGAAAACGCTTGTATTCACGTTTATACTGTGGATCAATTATATATCTGGAATATGAACAAAAACGAAGAAAATTATCTGGATGGCCGGGTAACTGGTTGGCACTTGATGCGTGAAAATAATATTAAATTCTTACAGGATACGCCGATCACCAAGATCATCTTTAATATCGAAGAAGAAGCAAAACGTTTATCCATGCAAGATTATGTTAATGAACATGTTGAATTTGCGCTGAATATCAGTTTTTCTTCAGATCGCTATATTGAATTCAACGATCCAACCGCGGATAAGGGTCAAGGCACCATGGCTTTGGCGAAAAAACTAGGGATCAAACCCAGTGAAGTGATAGCGATCGGTGATAATAGCAATGACCTTCCAATGATCAAGGATGCAGGCTTAGGAGTCAGCGTCGCTAATGGACGAGATTTCGTTCAGGCTGCAGCTAATTATGTTACCCAAGCGGACAACAACCACGACCCGATCGCTGAAGTGATCGATAAATTTATTTTTAATGAAGAGTAGGTAGTTTAATGGCGGTAGAAATTACAGCTGAAAATTTTGCGGCTGAAACAGCAAACGGGTTGACCTTGGTTGATTTTTGGGCGGATTGGTGTGGACCATGTCATATGTTTGAACCCGTTTTTGAGGAATTGGAAGAAGACTTTGACGGACAGGTCAGTTTTGCATCGCTGGATGTTGAAGATCAGCAAGACTTGGCAGTTCAATTCAATGTTATGAGTATTCCGACGCTGATTTTATTTAAGGACGGAGTGGCGAGGGAAAAAATCACTGGTTACAAATCTAAAGCTGCTTTAAGTCAGTATTTAGCAAAGAAAGTTGCAGAAAACAAATAGCTTAAGATATAAGTCATGTTCACGAAAGCTTAGTGAACATGGCTTTTTAAACACAATCATAATATTTGTTTAATACAAAAGATAAGTTATAATGTTAATTACTTATGAAGTGAATTTTAGTCGGGCTACGGCAAGCAAGAAGTTCCGTTTATCCAACTTAAACAGCACAGTGCAAAAAGCGCACTCCACTGTTTAAGTCCGATATACTCGCTTCTTCTCGCTTGCCTTCGCCCTGTGAATTTACGCGGGTTGCGTGAACCAAAAGTCTGTGTCTATCTAACTTCGCCAACAAGTCGCAAAGGACACGACTTCTTGTCAAAGTCCGATAGTGCTCGACTTTTAGTCGGTTCACTCCACCTTGTTTTGAAATATTGGGGGAATTAAGATGGCAGAAGATGCTGAAAAGTATACATATTGTACTAATTGCGGTACTAAAAACGCTGCAACTAATAAGTTTTGTTTAGAATGTGGACAGTCGTTAATTAAGCAAGATAAGCAAACAAAGGGTTCACGGACGGGAAATATTTTAGATAATGCCACCAGGGAAATGAATAGCTGGACTGGTGAAGATAAGAGCGTTGAGATCAATTTTAAGTCGATTTTTAACCAGGTTTTTAAAAAGCATACGCAAGATGAAACAGATCGGATCTTTATCGCAGGTACTAAAGAAACGACTCCAACTTTAAATGAAGTTGCTGATAAAGAAGTCAGGCCGTGGTTATTTTCGCGGGTGTTCTTGTACCTGTCATCTTTACTTTTGATCTTACTGGCAGTTTTGATGATTTTCCAAAATAGTAACGCTTATCCAGGTCTGCTATTTATGGGTGCGCTATCTGTGCCATTTTCTTTATTGATCTTCTTTTTTGAGATCAATGTCTTTAAAAACATTAGTATTTATCAGGTGATGAAAATCTTCTTCATTGGCGGAGCCTTTTCATTATTGATGACAGTCTTTATTTATTCACTCACCGGCAGTGGAAATTTTTCGCTTTTGGGTTCGCTTTTGATCGGACTAGTTGAGGAGACCGGAAAGTTAGTGATCATTAGCTATTTCGTTTATAAGGCTAATGTCTCTCATATTTTTAATGGAATGTTGATCGGTGCTGCGATCGGCGCGGGATTTGCCGTCTTTGAAAATGCAGGTTACGCACAAAATTACGGGATCGCAGTATTGTTGGTCCGTTCTTTTGGATCCTTGGGTAGTCACACGATCTGGAGTGCGATCATTGGAGCTGCACTGGTCATGGTCAAAAAAAATCATAAGTTGACTAAAGCACATTTTACTGACCGCCATTTTATTAATTTCTATCTCTTGTCTGTGCTGTTACATGCTTTATGGGATCTGAAGACACCCTTTACTGACGTTAAATTAGTATTGTTGATCATCAGCGGCTGGGTCGCTATCTTTGTTTTGATCCATGCTGGTTTGCGTGAAGTCAAGGAACTTAAAAAATTAAAACTAAAAAATATGTTAGAAGAACCTCATGAAGCTTAAGTGTTACGAAGGCCCAACTAATAGGCAAAACCGCTAATATTTAAATTTTCATTTATTAAAAATGAAGAATTTGAAAGTTGAAAAAAGCGGTTTTTGTTATGCAAATATACACTAGTTTGTTATGATAAAAGCAGATAACATCAGCGCCTTCACAGGAATTACGAGGAGGAGATAATCATGCAGTATCAGCGAATTAGAATTACAGCCGAAATATTGACGGTTATCATCTTGATATTTTTTGCGTGGGCAGCTTTACGGCCGGCTCAACAAAAAGATGAGCATTACACTCTTGATCAAGACCGAATTGTTTATGACGGACAAGTATTTAAAAATAAATTTAATGGTCAAGGTACATTGAAGCTAAAAAAAGGTGATCGTTATCATGGGCGTTTTAAAGATGGACGCTTTGATGGCCAAGGAACTTTCATTTCAAACTCCGGTTGGAAATTTGAGGGTCATTTTTCCAAGGGACAAGTCACAGGCCGGGGGAAGTTGACAACAGCTAAGGACAAAGTTTATCAAGGAGAATTTGCTAATGGAAATTTCAAGCAAGCCAAAAAGACTAAAAATTAAATGGTTTAGCCTCGTTCGGATCACTGGACTATTTTTGGTACTTGGATATCACTTTTTCCAGAATACTTATCCAGGCGGATTCGTTGGGGTCGATGTGTTCTTTGCATTTTCAGGTTTCTTGATCACATCACTGATGTTCGATGAATTTGCTGCGAACGGTTCTTTTAAGCTCGGCAGTTTTTATCAACGGAGATTTTATCGGATCGTTCCGCCGTTGATCTTATCAGTTTTGATAGTTATGCCGTTTACTTATCTAGTCGGAACTGATTTTATTACGGGGATCGGCAAACAAATCGCGGCTGCATTTGGTTTTGTCACCAATTATTTTGAGATCGCCACTGGCGGCAGCTATGAAAATAACTTTATTCCGCATTTATTTGTGCATACCTGGTCATTAGCAGTCGAAATGCATTTTTATATTATCTGGGGCTTTTTGGTCTATCTTTTTTCTAAAGCCATTCACTTTATCCCTGGTGGTCGCCACCAGCAGTTAAAAACTTTTCGAAGTATTATTTTCTTGATCTCAGCTATCTTTGCATTAGCCAGTATTGTTGGAATGAAGATCGGCGGGGAAGGTTTAAAGGATTTCTCACCTGTTTATTTTTCTAGTTTGACTCATTGTTTCCCCTTCTTTATTGGGGCGGTTTTAAGTACCGTCACTGGAGTCTCAACTTTGCCACATTCATTTGAAAAACATATCGCTGAAAAATGGACCGCGCCGCGAGCTATTTTATTGATGGCGGCCGCTTTTGTCGGTCTGTTAGTTATTACTTTCAAACTTGACTTTAGTGCATCCTTTACTTATCCATACGGGATGGTGTTAGCTGTGCTATTGGCAGCTGCCATGATCTGCGGGGCACGGATCTTACATGAAAAGACTCCTAATGTCAGTGAACCGTGGCTTTTTGGATTTCTTGCCGATTGTTCATATAGCGTTTATTTGTATCACTGGCCTTTGTATGTGATTTTTTCGCATAAAATGTCAAACGGCTGGGCAGCTGTCTGGACCATAGTGTTAAGCTTTTTATTTGCGGCTTTTTCGTATTATTTAGTTGAACCGCTTGTTGCTGGTCGTAAGGGCCATTTGTTTGGCTATCGAGTTTCCGGCAAGGCGATCACTCTCCCGCTGACAGCCCTGATCGCGGGCTTGTTAGTGGCCACAGGATTTACTGAAAATAAAGCACCGCAGATGTCTAAGCTAGAAAGAAACTTGTGGATTGGCGGGATCTATCAGGATGCAGATGGAGTCAAAGCTGCACAGGATACAGTGATGGCCCAAGTTGCTTCACCTAAGACAAAAAAGAAAGATGAAGCTGAACAAAAGACAGATACAAATGATTATCGCAAGTATAATAAGCAAAGTACCGCCGAGAAGTTTAAACTTCCGCCAGGAGTGTCCATTATTGGTGATAGTGTGACCTTGGGAACACGACGTTACCTAGAGCCGCATGTTGCTGATGCTCAGGTCGATGCTGAAGGTGACCGCAAGTTAGATCAGGCACATGGTGTCATGATGGAACAGCAAAAAAATAATACTTTGCGAGAATTTGTTGTGGTCTGTGTGGGAACTAACTCACTGAATGATTATGAAGAACAGGCTAAAAAAATCATTGCTGACTTGAAACCAGGACATAAATTAGTTTTTATGACACCTTATGACAAAACAGCGACTGCTTCTTGGAACTCGACCAAGTTGGGTGAGTTTGAAAGAACTTTGCCCACTAAGTATAAGTGGATCACGATCGCTGATTGGGGTAAGATCGCGCCACAGCACCCAGAAGTGTTCAATGGGACTGATGGTGTTCATTTTGCAGGTCGTGCAGCTGGAGATCGTCTATATGCTAAGGTGATCAATGATAGTTTGATCGCAGCTGCTAAGAAGCCGGGGAAACCAGCAGAGAAAGATTGAGACTGGTAAGCCGTCTCAATAATAACAATTATGTATTAGCGTTAATGATGATATCTATTAACGCTAATTTTATTATCCGCAAAAATAAGCTGCGGGCAATAAAAGAATGATACAAAAGTTGGTGGTTGCTATATTTTGTTTCATTTGCTTAATGAGCGAGCGGATAAGCATATTGCAATAAAATCACGCCTGATGCCGCACTGTGACTTTGAATAGCTGTTTCCGGTGTTTTGGTGGTCCAGTCATTGCCGCTAGTCCCTGAGAGTTTTGATTCATGACAACATGATAGGCGTTATTTTGCAAGAAACGTGAATATTTGAATGAATGAGTTTTCTGCGCAAATTCAGCCAAACCTCTGACGTAAATGCCTTTAAAGCCGCCGGCATCGTAGTTGCCTTCAGCTGGCAAAATGCCATCTTGTGCGACATTTTTGATCGAATAGTCATAGGTCTTATCTGCTAGCAGGTAGTATTCTCTTTTACCCGTCAGGCGATAGAGCTGAAAAGAGGCATTCGCAAATTGTCCATAGTCATAAATCCAATCTTGAAAGATCAGCTGACCGTTACGGATTCGATCCACTATCCGTCCGTTATGGTAATAATTGTCTTTCAAGAAGCTGAATAGACGTGTGGCTGTATTTAAGTAATGTCTTTGTCCGGTGATCCGATAAAGTCGGGTGGCTGTCATTGCCGCTGTCCCATTTGTGGCGACGTTTTTCTCATTGTCGGCATTGGGACCGGTCTCGGTGTTTTTCCACCAAATACCGCCACCAAAATTTGAATCTTCATAACCGAGAATAAAGTTAAACATTTTTTGTGAAGTTACCAAGAATTTTTTTCCCCAGTCAACTGGTAGGCTCTTGCCAAGTAATTCGCCCACCAGCCAATATCATCATTGTAATCATTTTGAAGATAGTTCGGATAAGCCTTTAAAAAGCCATAATAAGCTTGTTCGATGATCTTGTGATCTCGCGGCGAACGGGTGCGTTGATAGTGGTCAAGTACCAGGTCAAAAGACTGGGCTTCCCACCAATAGTCGCTATAACGCCCGTTTTCCGGGCCAACTTGGTGAGTGGGGTCGATATTATGATCACTTTGCATGTAAAAATAGCCCTTTTTAGGATCCCAATAAGATCTCAGAAAACTATTATATGATTTTTCTGCATAAGTTGACTTAATATTTGGAAGTCCTTGTGTTCTTGCAGCGTGAGCAGTAAGAGACGGTAGTAAGAAAGCTAAAGTGAAGAGACTAAAAACAAGTACTGGTTTTAAATACTTCTTCATTTTGTGTGACTCCTTCCTTAAATCACAATAGAAAACGGTTACAAAAATCAGCAATCACTAAAACTTTTGTTCACCATAAGTAATATCATGAATAATAGTAAAAAAGAAGTACACTAACTACAAGTGTACTAGGTTGACATTAACTTTTGAATACGCTTACTTTGAAATTAACTTGAAAGGATGAGTATTTTGAATACAGATAATTCGTCGACTAATTTAACTATCAAAATAACTAAGTATCTTCTTTCTAAGTCAGTAGTGCACTATGTAGATTTAATGGAGTATACCAACCTTTCTCGTAAAACAATTTCTAAATACCTTGATCGAGTGGAAAAAATGATTGCCGAATATGATGTAACTTTGGTTCGCAAGAGAGGAGCAGTCATTTACCTGACGGGTTCTTTGGACCGTTTAAGAAGCAGTCTGCCAGGTTGTGATGCTGCCGAACAAAGCGATGATTCACGCCGGATAGATCTGTTGTCATTTTTACTTGAGTTAAAGCAGCCGAGCTTATTAGATGATCTAGCACAACATTTTTTTGTCAGTCGGAGTACTTTAGAACGGGATCTAAATTATCTTAAAGAACACTTTGGAGTGCAGTTGAAAAAGACCCAGCAAGGTATTTCTTTGAATAATGATGAGCTTGAGGTCAGACAGATTTTAAGTAAGTTGACTCAAGAAAACTGGAATCAAAGTTTGACCGAAAATAAAAAAACGGGGCATTTGGTTCAAGATTTTCAGATTCCTGATTTTTTAAGGGAATATGTTGATCCGCAGATCCTTTCTGTGGTTCAAAACGTCTTGGTGGAATTTAGTCAAAAGTATAATATTCGTGCTAATGAATATCAATATGAGCCCTTACTGGTGCACATTGCAATATCAATGAAAAGGATCAGTGAGAAAAAATACATTGACCAAAAAGAGATCTTTGATTTGACTATTTCGCCGGCAACTCAGTACTTGATCACTTTACTGGAACAAAAGTTTAAGTTTACTATTCCACTCGCAGAAGCTAAATATTTAGAACTTTATGTAGCGGTTTTTAACGATAATTTTGATTCATTCAGTAATTTGCAAGTAGTGGGCGAGTTGACCTTATGGTTGAAGCAAAATTTGTCAGCATATGACGATGAGCTTTTGCGTAACCTGGCCACCCATCTAGTGCCCGCACTTAAACGTGGAAAGATGGGCTTCGCTGTTAAAAATCTGTATGCCAGTGAAATAAAGGAAAAATTTCCGACTGCTTTTGACCAGGCGCTTGACTTGACGCTAGCGATCCAACAACATTTTAAAGTTGTTTTGCCAGAAAATGAAATCGCCTACATGGCTTTGCACTTGGAGCTTTTTAATAAACGTCATCCGCACCAAGCAAACGAGGTCACACTCGTGATAGTTTGCAGTTCGGGTTATGGAACGGCACAGCTCTTGCGACAGCGAGTCATAGAAAGTGTCAAGGATGTTACCATAGTAGGTACGATGTCAGTCAGTGATTTTATGGAAAAGGCACCCGTTACAGATATCGTGCTATCGACGGTCCCGTTAAAAATGGCTAAAACACGTGTCCTGCAAGTTAGTCCATTTTTAAATGAGACTGAAGTGGAATTGTTAAAGAAAGTTTGTGATGAGGTCAGAAAACGAGAATATATTCATGCTGAATTTATGGAATTACTGCGGCCGGAATGTATTATTGCCGATTCAGAGCTAACTGACAAGAATGCTGTAATTCAGAAGCTAACAAAGCGCTTATACCAACACGGTTATGTGGATCAGAAAATGGCTGACTCTGCTTTGGAAAGAGAAAAACTGGCAACAACTAAGTTGGGTAAAATAGCTATTCCGCATGGTGGGATCGAGCACGTTTTAAAGCCAACTTTGGGGATCTTAACTTCCCAGGCAGGAGTTAAGTGGAATCATGATGGTCAAGTGAATTTAGTGTTCTTTATTGCATTTAATCAGCAGTTAGAGAGTCAAATGGATGATATTTATGCCTACTTTTATAGTTTGATCAAAAACCAAGAGATCATCGACCAGTTGGTCCATGCTTCTTCAAGTGAGGCAATTATTACACTTTTAGAGAATAGTGAATTAGATGTGTAAACAAGCAGCTTTGTTACAAATGTACACGAAAATAGGGGATGGCAGAATGAGAGAACTCTTGCAAAAAAAATATATTTATTTAGATGTGGATCTGCACACCAGAGAGGAAGTGTTTCACTTTATATCAAAAGAGTCATTCAAGCTTGGATTAGCGGAAAATCAGGTTGCTGTTGGCCGGTCTTTAGCCGAACGCGAAGAGCAGTCTTCAACCGGGTTGTTAGATGGGATCGCGATCCCACATGCGATCAGCGCTGACATCAAGGTACCAGCAATTTTATTTATTCGGATCAAAGAAGGCGTGACTGACTGGCAAACGATCGACAATAGTCAGGTCAAGCAGGTGATCACGATGTTAGTTCCCAAAGATGGTGAGCAAGAACACCTGCAAACTTTAGCAGACCTTTCAGGCGAACTAGTCGATGAAGAGCAGAGAAAAAAATTAGCAGCTTGTTCGTCAGTGGATGAAGTTTATGACTTTTTGAATCAAAACGATAACTCTAGGTAAATTGGAAAGGAAGTTTTTATTATGGATTTTGTCGCAATTACTTCGTGTCCCGCTGGCTTGGCACATACACCGATGGCAGCGAAGGCACTTGAAAAAGCTGCAAGTGAATTAGGTTTAGAAGCTAAAGTCGAACAACAAGGAGCAATGGGTTTAAAAAATGAGATCACTCAAGAAGAGGCAGACAGTGCTAAATTTTTGCTGATCGGTTCTGATCAGAAAATAGAAAAACTGGACCGCTTTGAAAAAATTCCCAAATTAAGGGTTTCGATCGACACCTGTATCGAAAAACCTAAAGCAGTTATAAAAAAAGCTGCTAAAGCTGTCGCGCAGAGACAAAAGTCAAACTAAAGGAGGCTGTGCTTCATGAAGAAATTATTAAATGATTGGAAGGGATACCTCATGTCAGGTATCTCATACATGTGCCTGTTGTGATCGGCGGTTCACTGGTCGTTGCTGTTCCTACCATTATCGCGTTGTGTTTTGGCGTTACTAATCTAGGTTTATACAAAACCGGCATTTGGCATTTGATGAATGAAATCGCACAGATCGGTTGGACTGGGATCGGCTTAGTCAACTTGGTCTTAGCTGGTTATATTGCCTATGCGATCGGTGATAAACCAGGTTTAGCTGCGGGCTTTATCGGTGGTGCTTTTGCGACAGATTCCAATATGGGCTTCTTGGGAGCTTTGGTTGCCGGATTCGCTGCTGGTTATACAGCACGCTGGTGCCAAAACCACATTCATGTTGGTGAAAAATTCGAAACAATTATGCCTTTAGTTGTCGTACCTCTGATCTCGACTATGGTGATCGCCATTTTAATGGGAGTCATTTTGAAAGATCCACTAGCTTGGATCAATAGCTCACTGGTAGCTTGGGTCAAAGGAATGGTCAACAGCGGGGTCAGTTCTGTTGTTTTGGCACTGATCATCGGCGGTATGATCGATTCTGATTTAGGTGGACCAGTCAATAAAGCTGCCTGGATGACAGGTAATATTTTACTTGCAGAAAAAATTTATACTCCAGCTATGATGGCCAACGTCGCAATTGCTGGTATTCCTTTGGGCTATGCCGTTGCTATTTTGTTATTCAAAAAGAGATTTTCTTCTGAACTATTGGATGCGGGTCGGAGTGATTGGTTCATGGGATTTGTTGGTATCACAGAAGGTGCGATCCCATTTACTTTGATGAGTCCTTTGAAGTTGATCCCGATCAATATGTTAGCCGGAGCTGCGGGCTCGGCAACAACTGTTTTGCTAGGGGCCAAAGCTAATATTCCTCCTGTCGGCGGTATTTATGGCTTCGTTACTCTGCATAATGGGTGGGCATATCTGATCGGCCTAGCAGTTTGTGCTTTGATCATTGGTGTCTTAGCACCATTGGCAGTTGACTTTACAGTTACTAATACTGAAGAGGATAACGCCGATGATGAAGATGATATTGATTTTAAATTTGAATAAGTGAATTTGATAGACGAAAAAGCATTGTTGAACAATTCAGTGATGCTTTTCTGTTGTTAAAGGCGGCAAGTAAGAAAGGGGAATAGTGCATGGTTAAGGCACATTTAGTTAATCATACCCATTGGGATCGTGAATGGTACTTTACAACGATGGACGCACAGGTTTTAAGTGAACAGTTATTTACCGAAGTTTTGGATGAATTGGAAAAAAACAGCGATGCTAACTTTTGTCTGGATGGTCAAGTGTCAGTGGTGGATGAATGTGTTGAAATACATCCAGAAGCCAAGGAACGGATCCGCAAGCTGGTCGGTGAAGGACGTTTGTTCGTCGGTCCGTGGTATACACAAACCGATGCGTTGATTCCTGACCTAGAATCGATCATTCGCAATTTAGTGATCGGGATGAAAGATATGCAGCAAAATTATGGAGAGCCGATGAAAGTCGGATATTTACCTGATACTTTTGGTTTTAATGCGCAAATGCCGACTCTTTTGCAACAAGTTGGGATCGACAACTTCCTCTTTTGGCGGGGAACTAATTTTAGCCAGCAGACAAATTCAGTTTATTTTCGGTGGCGTGGTTTAAATGAGCAGGAAGTATTAGCAATTGATTTTCCTTTTGGTTATTTTACCGGGCAAATTACTCCAGAAACTAAGCAAAATCTCGCTGAATTCGCCAAAGTTCGTTATGATCCAGCTGTTAAGTTTGAATCTGAGCATGGCAATCATGAAGATGTCTTAATGCCATCAGGAATTGATCAGATGAACATCATTAAAAACATCAAGCAGACAGTGGCTGAGTTAAATAAGCAAAGTAAATATCAAACAGAAATCAGTACCTATCCGGAGTTTGTTGATATTATCAGGAAAAAGAAGGAACAATTACCAAAATATCAAGGTGAATTACGGCTGCCAACTTATGCACGTGTTCATCGCTCGATCGGTTCTGTTAGAAGTCAGATCAAACGGGAAAATTTTCAGTTGGAACAAAAAATCTTAAAGAGAGTTGAACCGCTCTGTGTGATCGGTGCTAAAGTCGGAGTACAGATCGGCAATGGCCTGTTGCTTAAATTGTGGAAGAAGTTGTTAGAATGTCAGGCTCATGATACTTTAGGCGGCAGTGTGTCGGATAATGTTGCCACAGATATTTTGCACCGCTTTAAGGAAGCTAATGAGCTCGCAGATGGGATCGAAAACATTGTCAAAAAGAAAATTGCTCAGTATTTGCAATTGCAGTCTGATCAAGTTCTCGTATTTAACACAGAACCATACGAATTTAATGGGGATAAGACGGTCAAGATAGTTGCTTCTTCCAAAAAAATCGCGCTTTCTGGCATGAAAGATCCGGTCATCACGGCAGCCAAGAAATATTCTGCACGGCAGCATATTTTGATGATGACTTCTAGAGGACAAGAATACACAAATGAGCCAGAGTACTATGAATTAGAGATCACTGGTCATGTGAAGTTACCCGCTCTGGGGTATGTTGTTTTACGGATCCAGCAAGCTGATACTGAAATGGTTCAGACAAAAAAAGGGCAATTCGGCTCTTATGGCAAGATCGAAAAAGGGCAGCAACGGCTTGAATTTGTTGAAGGTCGCATAGATCTGATAGTCAATCAGCACAGGATCAAAAACATTCTTTCCTTGGTAGATGCCCCAAACGATGGCGACACTTATGATTCCTCGCCATTCAATGGAATTCAAGAACAACGCTTACCGCTTAACATGGGCACGGTGGTTTCAAGTCCACAAGAAGATGCATTGTTAGTTCGTGGTTCCGCCAGCTTACCGGCAAACTTGGATGATTATGCTAAAACCTGTCCGAAACTAGGAGTATTAACGTATAGTATTAAGCTTAGTTTTAATGAGAACGGGCAGATCAATGCTCACTTGAAAGTGGACAATGAAGTTAACTCTCATCGCTTACGGCTCTGCTTCGCACCACAGATCGAGACAGACGAGGTCAATGCCCAGATCCAAGCCGGTTATGTGAGGACTAGAAATGAGCCGCTGCCCGCAGACTGGGCTGATAAATTTGTCGAAAGACCGGTTAACTTATACAACTTTGATAAAAGCCTGACCTTGATGACGGAACAGCAGCATTTTACTTTTTGGGGAGCTGTACAAAAGGAATACGAATATCGTGACCAGCGGTTGTTAGTTACCTTAATGGCCACGACAGGTCAGTTGGGCAAACCAAACTTGGCATGGCGCCCAGGCAGGGCCTCAGGAGACACCACGAGCCAAGGACACATTATGATGCCGACACCACTTGCGCAAGAACGTGGATTCAATGAATTTGATTTTGCTTTTAAATTCAGCAACGAAAAATTTACAGCTGCAACTAATAACAGACTGACCCGCGAATGGCTAGCACCCAGCGTGTCATATCAAAATCAATCTTTGAATGTCTTTATCAATCGTTTGGATAACAAGATCTGGCAAACAGAAAATGAGCCGCATATACCAGAAAAACTGGCAATGCTGAAGTTGCCGCCAGAACTTGATGTTTCGGCATTATATCCAGCTTATTCAAGTCAAGGAGCCTATATTTTACGTTTGCAAAACCTAAGCTCCGTGTCTCAAAAACTGCCCGCAGACTTATTGGAAAAAGCGCAGGCAGTTACCGCATTGGAAGAACCGATCAAGCAAACAGAGATCAAGCCTTACGATCTGTTATCGTTAAAAATTGAGCTATAGGATCCAGAGTATAAGAAAATAGCCTGAAAACTCCAACTTCGGAGCTCTCAGGCTATTTCTTTGACTGCGGTCAACAATGTTAGTCCATGTTTCCTAACAATTCAACTTCACCTAATTGACCGCTGCCGCCTTCGAATTTAAGACGATAGTGTTGATATGGAACAAATGTTTTTCTGATCAGGTATGGTTTGGTTGATTTGTCATACGTGAACTTGACGTTTCTGACCTGATCTACTGGACGCCAGTGTTTGCCGTCACGAGAACCATAGATCTTGACGTTCTTGAACTTGGTATCTTTCGTGCTGTTAGACAAGGTCAGCATATCGATCCTGCGAGCCCGGTCAAGCTTGACATCAAGGGTACTGTTATTTTTGACTGTAGTAACAGTATTACTATCATTATCTACAAGCTTCTTGTAATCTTGGTCGCTGCCAACGACTTGCCCTTTATCAAATGCATCAGTCTTGACTTGCGGAGCTTTACGACCTTGTGTCAAAGATGCAGGTTTTTGCCACTGCTGTGTCCCACGCCGCGTACTTGGCCGAGAAGACATGTTGAAGCGTAAGACACCGCCACGCATGATCTGCTTATAATCCAAGTACGTTTTGTCGATCCGCCGACCGTTCAAGTAAACACTGTTTACATAAACATTCTTATCACTATTGTTTGGTGCTTTAACAGTCAGTGAACGACCATGAGGCAGTTGAACTTTAGCTTCTTTAAAGAGTGGTGAACCTAGAACAAACTGGTTAGAAGCCAGGTTTTGTGGGTAGATGCCAAGTGCTGAAAGGATATACCAGGCAGATTGTTCGCCATTATCTTCATTACCGACATATCCCTGGCCGAAGTCAGAGCCAACATAGAGACGTTTCAAAATATCACGCGTGTATTTCTGTGTTTTCCATGGCTGGCTGGAGAAAGCATACATATACAAAATATCATGGGCGGGCTGGTTACTGTGCCCATATTGTCCCAGTTTAACTTCTCTTTGTTCGCGCATTTCATGGATCACACCGCCCTCAGTTGTAAAATCGCCAGGAGTATTCACGATCTGGTCGATCTTTTGTGTTAACCCTGCTGGACCACCATACAGATTAGCTAGTCCATTTCCGTCTTGCGGTACTGAAACTGCCATATTGTAAGCATCTGTTTCGGTGTAGTCGCGACTCCACGATGTTGGGTCAAAATTCTGCGGATCTGTAGTCCAGGAACCATCTTGTTTTTTGCCCTTAAACCATTTGTCGGCGGCTTGCTGTCCGTTACCGTCAAACATCTTTGCATAGGTTAAAGCGCGGTTCTTGTAATATTTTGCTTCAGCTAATTTATGCTGTTTTTTAGACATCTGATATAAGCCCCAGTCATTGATATAACCCTCCATGAACCATGATAAACCGAAGTTATCACTTTCTGAAGGAACATAACCCAGGAAGTTAGACTGATTGAGAGCTTTGCGTCCACCGTTAGTTAAGTTTTCAGATTGGACTGACGCATTTTTGATGGCTGATTCATAAGCATCCTTGTGTGCGAATGGAATATTTTTCATCATGGCATCTGCGAAGATTATATCTGAGCTAGTCCCGACCATACTATTTGTTCCGCCTGGTGCGATCCAACGTGGGACCCATCCTTGGTTACGATAGTGTTGAACTAAGCCATTCAGATAATCTGTTTCTTTATCAGGTGAGAGGATGGAATAGGCCGGCCATGCTGTTCGGTAGGTATCCCAGAAACCATTGTTAAAGTACATTTTACCGCTTTTAGCAACAGGTTTTTCCATAGAGCCGCTGTATGGATCACTATGGACCCAGTCTGGGCGGGCGTTTGTCCCCTGGTTTTCACCATAGAAGTTAGGATACATGTATAAGCGATACATATTTGAATAAAGTGTGACTAACTGATTGTGAGTAGCACCCTTAACTTGAACCTTATTCATGATTTTTTCCCACTCAGAGGTCGTTTGTTGTTGTAAACTGTTAAAGTTTTGGTTGGCTAGCTCGAGCTCGTAATTCTTTTGAGCCTGTTTAGCGCTGACAAATGATGTGGCAACTTTCATGGAAACATCGTTATCTTTGAAGGAAACGATCCCTTGTTTGGAATTTTCGACCTTGCTTACTTGGTAAGGTTTGTCAAAAGTTCCATAGACATACATCTGGTGCATCCCATTATTACCGTCTTTGGTAATGGCGGAAAATGAGTTGTTCGTGGCATCAAATTCCAGGTTGCCGTCTGCACGTGAAGAATCGAAAACAACGTTTTTGTTTTTGGCATTATTGTCAAATTGGAAACGGGTGATCGCACCGTGCATACTTGGTGTCAAGCTCATCTTAGCTCCAGCAGCATTTGATTTGTCAGGAAAAGCGATCGAGTAGAGCTGCGGTTTAGCCGTTTCATTTTCGTGACTGAAATCGGAAGCATATTTAGTATGGTCAATGTCGCTTCCACTTGAGACTTTGGAGCTGTCAATGGAAGTATTGACCATAAATTGCCAGGTACCACGGTCACCGACCCAGATCGATGGTTAGTGACTGACGGTCATGTATTGGAATTTTCTGTCACCATTATTTTGATATTCGTAAACTAGGTTACTATTATAGTTCGTGGCAGGTGTCCAAAAATTAAAACCATTTGGCACGGTGGTTGCCGGAATATTCAAACCGCGTGAGAAATCGCCTGTAGCGTTTGTGCCGCGTAATGTATTGACATAGTCCGTCTTATTGGCGGCGCTGGTTGTCCCTGTGCTGCCATTAGAGAGCTTAACATCGTCGATAAAATCATCAAACGTTTTGCCGGCTTTGGCATTTTGATCGTCAAAACTGATCATGACACGTTTGATAGTTTTCCCTGCGGCAACTGATCCGATATTAGTCGTGATCTGATTCCACTGGTTGTAGTACAGTGAACGAGAGCTTTCTTGCTCTTGAGGGGTAACTGCAAAATTATCAGTGCTTAACGGTTTTAGCTGACTAAGGTAAGTTCCATCGCTAAATTCCAAGTTGATGGAAGCATACATGGGGGTAAATTCATAATCATAGTTATTATCATAGTCATGCTGTCCGTTGGAAGGAAAAATCTTATATTGGAGATTTGTATTTCTATTGACCTTAATGTTGAGATCGTTGATCAGGTTGTTATGGGAATAGGCATGACCATTTTTAGCCACACTGCCCTTGAATTCAAGAGCTTTTTTTCCAGTCCAGCCCATGTTATTTTGTTGATTGATCGCATCTTTTGGACCAGTGCTAAGAGTTGACGACATCATTGGGCTAGGACCCGGGTTATCATCTTTATTGCCTGTCCCAATTTTCAATTCAGAAAGTTGGGTCATGTCAGCACCATTGTTTTCATCGACTTGGAATTTGTAGTACTTATAAGCTTTTTTAGCTTGGACTTGATACTTTTTCCATTGCTTGCGGCCGCTAAATTTCTGGTCGGTTTGTCGATCGATGCTCTCCCATTTCTGACCGTCTGTGCTACCGTAAAGCTGCCAATTTTTGGGGTCACGGCTAGATTCATCGTTAGCGGATCCAAGTGCATAAACACCGATCTTTTGTGCCTTTTCTAAAGAAAAGCTGACCCAAATGCCTTTGCCTTGATCTTCATTAGATAAAAACTTAGTACTTAAATCAGAGTCAAAAAGATTTTGCTTGGTTTCAGAATCATTAAAGTCTTTGCTGCCCTTGATCGAGTCTTGATCGACCTGGTTGGTCAGATCACCATCAATTTCAGGCGCAAAAGTGTTGCTGAGGTTACTGGACCCCAGTCTGGAATTTAGGTCATTTTCAGGAAAAGTTTGGTTCTCATCAGTTTCAAAAGAAGTCGAAAATAAGGTCTGGTCAGCGTGAACTGTTGTATTGCTATTATGAAAATTTAAGCCCGTACCGATCAGTATTCCAGCTCCAACTGAGACTATCAGTGCCCCAAAACGATTCAGGTTCTTCATGCAATATCACTCCTTTTTTATGGACAAAACGAAATTCTGTCGCAAAAATTGGCTGTGACAAGATGGAAATTAAGCGGAAACATGACAGTAAGGCACTTTCTTTTACCAAATAAATAATTAGACCTATCTCTCCCTAAATAAGTGAGAGTACGTGTGGTGCTAGTTTGTAACATTTAG
>NZ_AZFI01000240.1 GCF_001435755.1 Ligilactobacillus acidipiscis DSM 15836
TACGGTCTGTTTTGGTACTTTCAACCTTTAGTTAGTAATAAAAATAGCACTGCAAGTCAAGCCCACAGTGCGATTCAAACATTTATTAAAGTTTCATTCGTAAAGATCTGACCACAGATCGTACTCGCTTTCCGTCTCATGATTATCAGGAGTCCCGACATCAACTTTAGGTGCTTCTTTTCCATCGGCTCTTAATTCAAGAGAATTAATGTGGCCTTGTGCAAAACGTTTGCTTAAAGCATCAATAATTTTGACTCCAGAGCTCGTACCGATTCGATCAGCACCTGCTTCGATCATGGCCAAAAAGTCATCAGTATTTCGAATGCCGCCAGCGGCTTTAACTTTAACGCCATCGCCGACCGTTTCCTTCATCAGTTTGACATCTACGATTTTTGCACCGCCTGAGCCAAAACCAGTGGAAGTCTTGATAAAGTCTGGTTTGACATCTTTAGCGATCAAAGCTAATTTCTTGATCTCATCTTTAGTCAGATAACAATTTTCAAAAATCACCTTACACAAAACACCCTGGTCATGACATAACTGGACGATCGTTTGCATTTCATTTTTTACATAATCAAAATCGCCATTTTTAACGGCTGTCAGATTAACGACATAGTCGATCTCATCGGCTCCCTTTTCGATTGCATCATGCACTTCAAACGTTTTAGCACGTAAAGTTGTCTGTCCTAATGGAAAACTGATCGCCGCCCCAGTATGGACCTCGCTGCCCTTCAATAATTTAGCACAAGACGCGGTCTGTGTCTGATTGATCGCGACCATCTTAAAATGATATTGTTGAGCTTCGTTACATAACTTGACCATATCACCAAAAGAAGCATCTGCATGCAAATTAGTGTGATCGATCATTTGGCTAAAATCAGCTAAATTATATTTCATTAAAAACTGCCTCCTCTTTGGCAAAGTTCCGCTTTCATCCCAATGATACCCCATCTGTTTTCAAATGACAGCATTTTCACACAGAAAATCTGTCACTTTAAAATATTTTTTCTAGTTTAAAGTGACAGACTGTTACGTGAATTATTTATTTTCATTTTGCAAAGTCTCTGCGTGTTCACGCAGACGTTGTGTAGAGATCAACTTATAGCGATAAAATTCGTCCCGCCATGGATGGACCCATTTGCCAACATGAACCCAGGGCTTGCTCCAACCGGAAAAATGAATCAATAATGGATCTCGTCGAGCCTCAACAGCCAGTTTTTCTGCTTCAGGATCTGGATTGACAAAATCATGGCGAGCCAATTTAGACTGAACATTATATTTCGGATGTAAAATTTTCCACTTTCCAACCAAGACAGCGTTTAATGCGTCCTGGTCTTGGTATATCAAATTATCTGGATGGTCGGCAATATATTGGCGGACCTTTGCAGTAATGTTTTCTTGCCGCCACTTTTTGGTATCAAATAATAACAACCCGCCATTAAAATAAACATTCTTTGTATGAGGAACATTCATCTCTTCTAACCTGTCAACGTAACCTTGATCTTCTACAGCACCGATCACATTTCCATCAAGAGCCTCATTCCAAAGACCTACAATACTTCCCTTACAGATCATGTCACTGTCCAAATACAAGATACGATCACAATCGACTAACTCCGGAAGTTCCAAGCGATAATAAGTATTCTCTTTGATCGCAGAGTCAGGTGAATCGGTATTAGCTTGCTTGTAGTAGTTAAAATCTCCCTCTAAAAATGTAATCTCTTTGCAGTTTCCATAAATATCCTTGAGCTGGCTCAAATATTTACGATCTGCCTTACTTAACTTATCATCGATAATATAGAAATGAAACGGTTCATCCAGATTATGTTCCAAGATCGAAACATAAAACGTTAGTAAATTATCGGCAAAGTCACTATCAGTTGTTGACGCAATGTTGATCATATACTATACTTCCTTCCTTAAGTGAAACTGCCAAGTTATTATGATCTATTAGTTATCTAAAATAGTTTTCAAACTGAATGGTAGCACAATTAGTACTTAAAAAAAATGGAGGACCCTTGAGTTCATGACTAAAATGGTGTAAAACACCAACTAAGGAATAGTAACCTAAATTATTCACCATAAGTTCTCCAAGCACAGT
>NZ_AZFI01000241.1 GCF_001435755.1 Ligilactobacillus acidipiscis DSM 15836
TCGTTTTAGCAGTCTTAGTCTTCGCCTTCTCCCGTGACTTCCGCTTAGCAATCACGGTACTGGTTCTCGGTTGCCCAGGTGCCTTAGTTATCGGCGCCCCAGTGTCAAACGTTGCCGGAATCGGGAATGGTGCCAAGCGTGGTATCCTGATCAAGGGTGGTGAAGTCGTCGATACTTTTGCCAAAGTCGATACCCTGGTCTTCGATAAGACCGGTACTTTAACGGAAGGTAACACTGCCGTTACAACCATGCACACTTACACAAACAGTGCGGATAATCAACTAGCTCTCGCTGCCGCTATTGAGGGCGTTTCCGACCATCCGTTAGGCCAAGCAATCGTCAGTTATGCCGACCAGCAGTCAGTGGGGGTCGCTCCCGTCCTAGATGACACTGGAACCGTTAAGGGGCAAGGAATCTGTGCACAAGTCGGTAAGCAAGAAGTTGTCATTGGTAATCAAAAAATGTTGACGGCTCATAATATCAAACTAAATCCTACTCAACTCAAAGATCTCAATGATTTACAAGCTGGTGGTCAATCAACCGTTATCATGGCAGTCGACGGACAAGTTCAACTCATCTTCGGGATTGCCGATACGATTCGTCCAGGCGTGAAGGACTCCCTCGCCGCATTAAAAGCCCAAGGAATCAAGAAACTCGTTATGTTAACTGGAGACAATGAACTCACCGCTCAAGCCGTTGCCAACGAATTGAACCTAGATGAAGTTCACGCCAACCTCTTGCCAGAAGGAAAAGTCGAATACGTTAAGAAACTAAAAGCAGCCGGTAACACGGTCGCCTTTATTGGGGATGGCATCAACGACAGTCCTTCAATCGCTAACGCCGATATCGGAATCGCAATGGGTAGTGGGACTGACGTTGCCATCGATACATCCGATGTCGTCTTGATGCAATCAAGCTTCCCCGCATTAGTACACGCCCACGGTCTCGCCAAGAAAACTGTCTCGAACACTCGTGAAAACATCTTCATCGCCATTGCCACCGTGGCCTTCCTACTGATTGGGCTAATCTTCGGTTATATCTACATGGCCAGTGGGATGTTTGTCCATGAAGCTAGTATCTTAGTCGTTATCTTCAACGCTATGCGGTTAATCAATTTCCAAACCAAGTTCGACAAACAACAACCAACTAAAACCATTCAAGCAGCCACATCTTAATCAAGTCTCCTCAACTTGGTTACAGGCCTAGCAACCAATAACGGTCCGCCGACTAGTCTTCCCCAGCTAGTCGGCGGACCGTTTTAGCATAATGCAATCAAAAATGATAGACCAATAATAATTTCATAAATACGCTCGGTTAATTAATTGCGATTGCAAACCAAAAAAGATCTTATAAATCCAAATTCCAATAACGGCACCAACAATTGGGGCAACCACGGGAACCCAACTATATTCCCAGTGAGAACTACCCTTGTTCGGTACTGGTAATAACGCGTGTACTAGCCGTGGTCCCAAGTCACGGGCCGGATTTAGGGCCGGACCGGTTGGACCGCCTAACGAAATAACCATGGCAGCAATCAAAAGTCCAACGCCAATATTGGCGATATCGATATTTTGATGAAAAAACATTCCGCGATATAATCCCATGGCACCAAAAATCAGGACTGCGGTTCCTACCATTTCCGTAACAAAACCGTTTAACTGACTGTTCGCATGATCACTAGTTGCAAACGTCCCTAAGACCGCCTCATTATCAGTCGTTTGCCGATAATGGGGCCAGTACAGTGCCAAAATCAAGCATTGGCCTGCGATTGCTCCTAGAAATTGCCAGATCCAGATTAAGTAAGGCGCAACGTGCGCCCAGGGAAAGATTCCAATCACGGCTTGCCCAATCGTAATCGCGGGGTTTAAATGGTTACCAGAAATCGAGCCAAACATCATGGCTGGGAGCATGACCCCCAGTCCATATCCCGATGCAACCAGGAGCCATCCTCCATTGGCGAGTCCTGGATCATCGTTGCCAGTCGTGTTCTTCAGGAATGCGTTAGCGACAGCACCATTACCTAGTAGTACTAGGATCAGCGTGCCAAAAAATTCAGCGGCGTAGCGTGCTTCCCATGAACCTGTCATCT
>NZ_AZFI01000242.1 GCF_001435755.1 Ligilactobacillus acidipiscis DSM 15836
GTAAGCAGTGTTCAACTGGACGGATTTCAAGTAGAAGCTGATTCTTATACTATTACCTTATTCAATTAGCTAGAGGTGATTTTTTGGAAGATAAACCAGAATTCGTGCAAGTTAAGGTGGCTGCGCTTAAAAACAAAGATTATAAGCCGCAAAAAGCCATGCAGTTGCGTGTAGATCAAAATAAGACTGTCGTCATTTATAATCGGATCAATAATTATATCCTAGATGCTTTTTTGAAGGCGGTGTTTACGCATGACGATGCTTGATTTGTCCCAGCTCGACCGGATCTATTTGGCAACTGGGAAAACTGACCTTCGCAAAGGAATTGACGGTTTAGTTACTGTGATCACCGAACAATTCGCCTTGGATCCATACCAGAGTACCTTATTTTTATTCTGTGGTAGTCGCAAAGATCGTTTTAAGGGACTCCTGTGGCAGAAAGATGGCTTTTTGTTGCTTTACAAGCGTTTTGAAGACGGTCGTCTTCAATGGCCGAGGAACCAAGCTGAAATGCGGCAGCTTCAACCCGCTCAATTAGTCCGTTTACTACAAGGCTGGTCCATAGATGCGACGATTCATGACTTTGATCCAGCACATTTAAGACTGCAGCAAAAGAACAATGTGGTTTAGTTTTCCCTGTGGAAAACTAAATCTTTTTTGCTCATCCACAGTTTTAAATCTGTGGATGCAATTACGCTGAAAGCGTGCTATGCTAACTTTTGAAAACATCAGCTGCATCGCTGATCAGAAAATGGTGAAGTTAAATGGATCAACAAAAAACGATTGCTAAATTAACACTTGAAAATGAAGAACTCCGTAAACAAAACAAGGCTAATGAACAGCGGATTGCTGAACTGGAAACTCTTTTAAAGTCTTTTCAGGCAAAATTATTCGGGACTAAGTCAGAAAAAACTGTCTCGGTTAACGAAAATCAAATGACACTTTGGGATGATGACAGTGTTTTTACCTGGTCAGAGCACACTGACAAACAAAGCGCAGAAAGTTCTCAAGAAAAGATCCAAAAGTCACCGAAAAAGCGGGAAAAACGGCAAAAGCAAATAGAAGATTTAGAGATAGTTAAAAACATTAAACGGCTCAAAGAAACTACTTGTCCTTACGGACAAGCACTTAAGGTTGTTGGAGAGAGATTTATAGGGAAAAAACTGCACTACAAACCAGCCGAATTATGGGTGGTCGAGGAATACGTTGCAACCTACGCTTGTGCTTGTGCTGCTTGTCTGGCGCAAAATAACGGTCAGACAGCTTTCTTTAGCGCCGAAAAAGCGACGCCTTTATTCCCACATAGTCTGGCTACCCCCACTCTGTTAGAGAATATCGTCTATCAAAAATACGTTTTAGGGACACCTCTTTATCGTCAATTAAAAGATTGGCGTCGTTTCGGGTGGAATGTCTGTGAGCCGACTTTAGCTGCTTGGGTCATTCAGGGGGCAGATAAGCTAAGATCATTGTATGATCTCCTACATAAAAAATTGCTGCAACGTCCCTATTTACAAGGTGATGAAACTGTTGTCAAGGTTTTGCGTGAACCTGGGAAAAAGCCTACGGCTGAATCACGAATGTGGGTGCAACGCACGGTCCAAAAAGACAAACTACAAGCTATTTATTATGCCTATCGGCGCGATCGTTCTGAAAAATCGGCTTGTTCCTTATACAGTGGCTTTACTGGTGTTTTACAATGTGATGGTTATCAGGTTTACCCTAAAGTAGATTGTGCCGACCGCGTTGGTTGTTTAGCTCATGTGCGCCGTAAATTTTTTGAGGCAGCCAAATACAGTCAGGCCGCTAAAGGTCCGCTAAAAATCCTGGATCAGATTTTCCACCAAGAAAAGAAATGGGCCAGTTTAAATAGTTCTGCTAGAATAAACAAAAGGAATGAGTTTTTAAGGCCTTTGTTCGAAAAATTTTGGCAGGCTTTGGCAACTTGCGCTGCTCTACCTAAGTCCTTATTGGGGAAAGCTATCGCATACGCACTAGGACAAAGGGAAGCCATCAATAAATTATTACAATATGGTGCGATCGATATTTCCAATAATACTTGTGAACAGGCGGTAAAATCG
>NZ_AZFI01000243.1 GCF_001435755.1 Ligilactobacillus acidipiscis DSM 15836
CATCAGTACCACTTGATAAAGAACCTAAAAAGGTCACTAACCACAAATGGGTTGCAGAAGATGAGATCGAAAAACGTTAGGTAACCTGAAAGTTTGTTTTTAAAGGTTTCGATTTGTTAAATTAGTCCTATGATGGAATCTGCAATCAAAAGACAGCGGAAGTAATAGCTGTAAATTTGAAACCTAACCAAGTTATTTTTTCAAAAATTAACTAACTATAAAAGTGCTCAATTTGTGATAGAGTCACATTTGTGCAAACAAAAACCATTATCCTAAATGATGAAGAGGGTAATGGTTTTGTTTTATTGATTTTTTAGTAAAGGCGAGTCGGCTTTATCCCCGAACCACTTCTGGTTGATTTTTTCTAAAGTTCCGTCTTTAGCAAGTTTTTTTAAGCCGCGGTCGATCTGTTTTTTCATTGTGACATCACTTTTCCGCATGCCAACGCCGAATTGTTCGGGTGGAAATGCACCGCGGATCGTCTTAAAATCTGCAGGATTTTTTTGGTGGGCAATGTAGTAATCGGCATAGCTGCTATCGATCAATAACCCCTGGATCCGTCCTGAATTTAAATCAATGAAGGCATTTGTAAATGAGTCGTAAAGTATGGGATCGTGGTCTTTGATCCGATTTTTCAAAAGCTGCGGGTATTTGTTGATATCATTGGAACCTGAAGAGCCTGTTTGTGCTCCCAGAACTTTTCCTTGCATAGCAGTGTAGGAATCAATGTGGTCTTTCTTCAACGAAACCAACACTTGGTCGTTGCGCAAATAGGTGTCACTAAAGGCCATTTTTGCTTGGCGTTCTGGCGTTTTGGTCAGCCCGTTCCAAATTAGATCGATCGTGCCATTTTTTAATTCGGTAGCATTCATTGACCAGTCGATCGTTTGGAAGTTAGTCTTGATGCCATATAGTTTAAAAACAGCTTTAGCCAGGTCAATATCGTAACCGACTAGTTGACCGTTTTTTTGACGAACCCCCATCGGAACAAAGGTGTCGTCCACCCCGATCGTCACATAACCGCGTTTTTGAATCTTGGTCCAGTTGTCAGTTTGAGCTGCCTTTTTTCCAACAGAGATGCCGCAACCAGTTAAAATCAATATACAGCATACTAGTGCTAGAAAAGTCGTCAGTAGTTTTTTCTTTTTCAAACAGAGTCGCCTCCTAAGGCATCCAGTGCATTGACGGTAAAGACTTTATCAGCAGTTTGTTTGGCAAAATCCATATCATGGGTCACGATCACTTGAGTCATTTTTTCATTTTTCAAGCTTAAGATGATCTCACCGACTTTTTCCCTTAAGGCTGGATCTAAGGCCGATGTTGGTTCGTCGTAACATAAAACTCGTGGTTCCATCGCTAAGGCACGAACGATAGCGACACGTTGCTGTTGACCACCGGATAATTGATACGGGTACAGCTCTTCTTTTCCAGCGAGATCTAATTTTTGCAGCAATTTTTCGGCTTTTTTTTGAGCATCTTTCTCGTTTTGCTTTAAAACCAGTTTTGGTGCTAAGGTAATGTTTTGCAAGACTGTCAAATTAGGAAAAAGTTGGTAGTCTTGAAAAACGACACCAATGATTTGTTCGGCACTTGCTGGACCTGCTGGGTCAAAGGGTTGACCGTTTAGCAAAAAAGAGCCGCTTTCAGGGATCTCAAGACCGCTTAAACAACGAAGCAAGGTAGTTTTACCTGCACCGGAAGGACCAACGATGGCAAGGATCTCACCGTCAGGGATCTGAAGATTTAAGTTATCAAGAATGGTACGTTCACCAAATTTTTTCGTAATATTTTTCAATTCAAGCATAAGGATCCTCCTTTTTTAAAACAGGGTGTAAAAGTTGGCTAGGCACAGACATTTGGTTCACGGAACCCAACTAGAAAACAGGGTGGAGAAAACCGCTTAAGGCTCGAGCGTTATCGGACCCATGTGTTAAATTGCGTTTTTTAGCGATGTAACACATAGGTTGGATAAGCGGAAAGTCTTGGTTTTCGGAATCCGACTAAAAAAACAGGGTGGAGTGGACCGGGTAAAAGTCGAACACTAGCGGACTTTAACGATAAGTCGTGGTTTTTACG
>NZ_AZFI01000244.1 GCF_001435755.1 Ligilactobacillus acidipiscis DSM 15836
AAGGGAAAAGTATGAATAATTCAGGTTTCTAACTTAATTTTACAAACGACGCAACAAAATAAAAATCCGCACTCCTACGTAAAAAATTCACTTAGACGTCATTACGTGGGAGCACGGATTTTTGGACTGGTGAACGTCATCACCAGAAAACATTTTTTAATAAAGGATAAAAAATATTATAACGAAAGAAAAAAATTTTTTCAATCATAAGTATGATTTGAAAAGGGCGATAGTTAGGCTGCTTATGTGAAAGCAATATAAGTATCATTTTTAATGTGCTTATGTTACTTTAATTGTAAACGCTTGATAATTGTGGAGGAAAAAGAATGTTAAACCAGTGTAAATTAATTGCTGTTGATATGGATGGAACATTTTTGAATGACCAAAAAGACTATGATCGTCAGCATTTTGCTGCTCTATATCGTAAAATGCAGGAAAGAAAAATTCAGTTCGTGGTTGCTAGTGGGAATCAGTATTATCAGCTGTGTACTTTTTTTGCTGATTTTCCCGATATTATTTATATTGCGGATAACGGGGCTTATATTCGTGACCTTACCACTGTGTATTTTGGCTCTCGTTTTGACCCTAAACAGGCAAAGAAAATTTTGGGTCAACTTAATACCTATCCAGGTCTGTTTGACGAGTTAGTAGTGAGTGGTTTTAAAAGTGCTTATATTCTGGAAGATAGCAGCGAGGAATTTAAGAAAGAGGCACATTTTTATAATAGGAAATTGCAAATTGTGGATTCCTTTGCAGAAATAATAGATGAAAGTACTAAGTACTCATTTAACTATACAACTCAAGATACGATGAGTTTTATGCAAAAGTTGCAAGAACAGTTATGGGGCATGGCGGAGATCACAACCAGCGGTCATGGTAATTTTGATATTATTCAACCCGGAGTGCACAAGGCTAGTGGATTAAGGCATTTAAGCCAAAGATTAGGGATCCCACTGTCTCAAATGTGTGCTTTTGGTGATGGCGGTAATGATTTGGAAATGCTAGAAGCTGTCGGTGACGGTGTAGCGATGGCTAACTGTGCACCTGAAGTCCAAAAAATAGCCCAGCATCAAACCGGAACTAATAACGAACAAGGTGTCTTGCAATATCTGGATAAATTACTGAATAATAATTAATAGGGAATATGTATTGATTTGAACGGCAACTGCTAAAGCAGAGTGGTCGTTCATTTTTTTGACGATTTTACCGTGATCATTGGGTCGAAAAAAGAAATTTACCCTGCTGTAAAAGTAATTAGTTAAAAATACACAAGGAAGCTTTTGCTGCCTTGTGCATGTTAGCGTCATTAATTAATAATATAAGTGATTTTTTCAGGGGTCTCAATTCCAAAAATGTGTTTTTCTGGGTCCTTGTCGATAGGACCTAGGTCAAAAATTGTTTTATTTCCTTGTTTCCCGATGTTATGAATGCTTGAAAATACTAAATGACGTATTGATCGTACAATGTCTTTGTTTTCTTGTGTTTTTTTCGCCGCGCCGCTTAAAGTGTAGCCATTATCAAGGAAAAACTTGATCATACGAATACTGGCAATTTGATTGTAAGGCAGCTTAATTGCACCATTATCTGCTTTAACAGTTCTTAGATAACCATTTTTGATCCAATAGCGAACTTGAGCGTCGGTCACATTACTTGCTCTGGCAGCATCTCTAATGCTGAGCAGTATGTTATCAGGTTTGATTATGTCGTGCATCCAATCTGAAAAATCTTGAAGTTTATCCATTAAAACTCTCCTATATGAAGTATTTATTAGCTGCATTAAAACTCTACACTATATTCATACCATAAAAATGTAAACGTATCAACTATTTGATAAACAATGTCAAATAGTTGACAAAAAAGAAAAATAATTTATATTGGTCATTATCCAATTTAACGGTCAAATATAGATCAGCCTATCTAGGTCTTTGTTTGACTTTATTTGTATGATAAAAATTTGAAAGAAGGAATATCTTTTGTCAAAAACTGCTGATAATAAATTAGGTGGTTTTAACAAAACAATGATGATCATTGTTTTGTTAATTGGGTGCGCCCGGCATGGGCAGTAACTAGG
>NZ_AZFI01000245.1 GCF_001435755.1 Ligilactobacillus acidipiscis DSM 15836
GCAAACTCTGGCGAAGTAAGTCTTACAAGTGAGAATGTGACGCAAACTCTCGCAAAGTAAGTCTCACAAGTGGGTCGTACGAGGCACCTCGCTGAAATTTTGTTGCTAACGTCTTTCAAATAAAAATATTTGATTCTTGACAAGTAGGTTAAATGAGCTTAAACTACAAATTAACTTAAAAAATGATTAGAAAGCAATGAAGAGATGAGTAGAATTTTGAAGCGTAAAGAAAGTTTGCAGCTGGTGTGAGCAAACGGCGGAGAAATTTGAAGATGGTCTTGGAGCTGAAGTGGGCGAGCGTTCGTAAGCCACTGGTGGGCGACTTCCAATATCAAGTTGAGATCAGTTTTATTAAATAAGCTGGTTGTTGAGCCGACTAATGTCGGAAATTAAGGTGGTACCGCGGATGTTCGCCCTTAGGAAAGAAATTTCTTAAGGACGAATTTTTTTAGAATTTTAAATGAATCGATTCGGAAAGTAGTGCTAGAAAAATAGTTAACAGAGAGACGATATTTGCTGAAAGTTGTCACTATTTGCTGCATGAAAAATGGCCGATGATCAGGTCACGTGAGCTGACAATTTGTGAGCGTGTCTCGGCTTGTCTCCGTTAAAGGACAAGCCGCAAACAAGTTAAGTTATGCTTGCGGTTATTAAGGTTTGTATGAGTGATCTGCAAACAAATCAGGATGGTAAAGTGACTTCCCCGCTTCTGTTGTTTAGTGACAGGAGTGGGGAATTTTTTATATAAATTAAAAAAGGGGTAATCAATATGAGTAAAACAGCAATTATTACAGGGGCAGGACAAGGGATCGGTGAAGCTGCAGCTTACCGTTTGGCACAGGATGGATTTGCAATTGCTGTGGCTGACATCAACGAAAAAACAGCGCCAAAAGTGGCACAAAATTTACGGGAACAGGGATATCAAGCACAGGCCTACATTGTTGATGTGGCTGACCGGGACGCAGTCTTTGATTTAGTAGATCAAGCTGTGGCGGACTTAGGCAAACTGGCCGTCTTTGTGAATAATGCTGGTGAAGCATTTATCGATCCGATCATTGATTCGGATCCGGAGCAGATCTCGCATCTTTTGGATGTGAACTTGAAAGGGACTTTCTGGGGGATCCAAGCCGCCGCGAAACGTTTTAAGCAACAAGGAAATGGTGGGCGGATCATTAACGCTGCTTCATTGGCGGGAGTCGAAGCCTCAGCTTTACAAAGTGCCTATTCTGCTTCTAAGTTTGGGATCAGAGGGTTAACGCAATCGGCTGCCAAGGAATTAGCCGCTGATCAAATCACAGTTAATGCTTATAATCCGGGGATCGTGCGGACTCCTTTAAGAGATGCGATCGACGAAAAAACTTCTAAACTCAAAGGTTTGTCGGTTGCAGAACAACAAGCCAATTGTTTAACGGAGATCGGCTTAGGGCGTGAAGGAGTACCGGCAGATGTCGCTGAAGTGATCGCATGGTTTGTTTCGCCGAGTGCTGCTTATATCACGGGACAATCATTGCTGGTTGATGGCGGGATGAAGTTCCACTAAAGACTAAGAGAGGAAGTGAGCAGATGAGTAAAGCAGAAGTGGCGATCGACCTGCAAGATATCAATGTTAGCTTTGATAAAAAAGGTGAGACATTTACCGCCGTCGATGATGTTTCTTTGCAGGTCCGCCAAGGCAGTGTCTATGGTATTGTTGGTTATTCGGGTGCGGGTAAAAGTACCTTGGTGCGAGTCATCAATTTATTACAACGGCCGACAAGTGGCACGGTGACAGTGTCAGGACAAAATTTGCAAGAATTAAATGATAAAAAATTGCGCAAAGTCCGTAAGAAGATCGGCATGATCTTTCAGCAGTTCAACCTCTTGCAGTCGCGGACCGTCTTGAATAACGTTGAATATCCTCTGCTCAGTGAAAAAACTCCGCACGCAAAGCGGAAGGCTAAGGCGCAGAGATTATTGGAGCTAGTCGGTCTGGCAGACTATGCTGCTTCTTACCCGGAGGATTTGTCTGGTGGGCAAAAGCAGCGTGTGGCGATCGCACGCGCACTGGCTAACGACCCTGATATTTTGATC
>NZ_AZFI01000246.1 GCF_001435755.1 Ligilactobacillus acidipiscis DSM 15836
CCCAATTTAGAAACACGACGTTTTTCATTCAGTTATAAGTTGTCAGGCAATTAAAAAGCGAGTGTTCAACAATTTAGCTTAATCAATTTTTTTGAAAAGAGGTTCTGCTTTTTGAGCATCAAGCGGCAAGAAAGCATTGCCAATAACTGAGTCATCAATTTTCAGCTCATAGTTGTCCTTGAGACCAGCAACAAGTGGAGAAAGATTGTTGATCTGTTCTGATTCGAATCTGTTGAAAGAGAAATTACGCAGGTTCTTCATGTTATTTTCCAAAGCTACAGAAAAAACTACTCGTAAATAATGGCCTGCCTCATTGGAAATTGTCCATTCCTTGTCCTTTTCTTTACGTGCTTCAGTTTTTTCTACAACAGTATTATTCATGCTAATTCCTCCAATTCAATTATCTGTTCTTCTTGATATAATATACCATACTCTATTAAAATCTAAAAAGCAAGCTTTTTAAGTTATGAAATAGTTAAATAATCATTAATGCTTAAAGCAAAATGCCTTTAAAATAGGAATTAGCGTGTTTGTAAGTGTTAATCAGTAGTTAAAAGCACTTGAAATGATTATTTTTAAATAACTATACCAATTTTGGAAAAACAAATTAAAACCATTTACTTTTATGTAACCGCTTTTAAAGACCGCAAAAATGCGGTACACTTAAAGTGGATGTTAGGAGAAAAACATGGTCAGAAAGAAGAGGGAATCTAATGGACATATTTCGCAGCGTCGTAGAAAATTATGAAGGACATGTTGTCACAAAGATCAGATTGGTCAATGATAATGGGACAGAAATTTCCTGTTTCACTATGGGTGCAACGTGGAATGAGTTTTTAGTACCATCTCAGGATGGGGACAAGCAAAATATTTTACTGAGTTTTGATACAGCAAGACAGTACTATGACAATTCTCTTTGTTGTTGTCAATCGATCGGACGAGTTGCAGGGCGGATCAAGGGCGGTCAATTTGAATTAGATGGCAAAAAGCAGCAAGTGCCAACTAATGAAAATGGCAATACTTTGCATGGTGGAGAGCATGGTTACCGCTCCTTGAATTGGGGGTATACAACTTCGCGTGGACCTAACAGTGTGAGTGTGATCTTCCAGAAGCATATTAAAGAGTCGCGCGATGGATTTCCCGGTAATTACTTAGCAACAGTCGTTTATACTTTGGATAATAGTGATCGTGTCACTATTTCATATAGTGCATTGAATGGTGAGCAGGATACGCTCTTTAATCCAACGTGCCATGCCTATTTCAACTTGAGTGACAAACGTGATCTTTCCACGCATTCTTTGATGATCAACAGTAAAGAGTACTTGCAGACCGATGACGAAACGATCCCAACGGGCCGGGTCTTACAGGTCGACAATACACCATATGATTTCCGTAAATTCAGAAACTTAAAACAGGCTGCAGATGAAACCGGCGGTTTTGATGATGCATTTGTCGTTAATGGGCCAGGCATGGCGACAGAACCTGTTGCTGTGCTGCGTGATAATGATAGTGGTCGTCAAGTTACGATCAATAGTGAAGGAACTGGTCTAGTTATGTACACCATGCCAGAAATAGATGATGGGATCAAACTATCACGGGATAATGGCTTGGATGCCTTGCCTGGTGAAGGTGTGGCCTTAGAAGCACAGCAATTACCGGATGCTATCAATAATGAAAACTTTGGCGACATTGTGTTAAAGAGAAACGAAAAGAAAACTTATCATATTTCCTTTGAATTTAAGCAACAATAAGTTTTGTGAGATATAGAAATAAAATATTAGTTCAGGTCTTATCCCATTTTTATGAAAACTGCTGGGATAAGGCTTTTTTGATCTGTTGGCTTTGCAGTTTGTTTTAAGGTCAATAGTTGACAAATAAGGGCGTACATCAAGTAGATTAGCAGAAGCAAATTCTGGCGACAGCTAATTTTTAAAGCCAGTATTTGTCATCTGTCTGCGAAAACTAAGGTTGCTTGAAAAATGTCTGGAAATGGGCGGTTAAAATGTTAAAATCAAACTAGCACCTGAATTATTCATACTTTTCCCTTAAGG
>NZ_AZFI01000247.1 GCF_001435755.1 Ligilactobacillus acidipiscis DSM 15836
GCGCAGACTTTTGGTTCACGGAGCTCGACTATGAAAACAGAGCACACAAAGCTTTCAATAATCAATCGTTCACGACTGATGATTATAACACCTACTTCCAATTCGGCTAGTATTTTGATCTATATACACAAGTTTTATCGCAGATAGTATCATAGTGTCCTGAATGTTAGTTTCACTTTCCTAGAATTAAGCAAATATTCTATGAGGACTAAAATAATTAAAAATGCAACAAATAACAGAACGGTGATCAGCAAGGACTGACTATAATTTAATAATTTACCCCATTTCAACTGAATACCCATCTCTTCAACAAATTGTTCACGTTTAGAAAGAACTGGAAAAAATTTTTCAAATTATCATCTAATAATACCTGACGATATAACGAAGAAACATAGGCCCCGGGTGTTAACTTCACTAAAAATTGTGCAAAACTAGGTAAGATCCCAAGCGGAATATAAGCTCCAACTAAAAAGCCGGAGACTGTTCCGATTACTGTAGAAACAGCGCTTAACGTATTCCTATTGTAAACAAATCTCATGATCACTGCATTCACCACCGCATTAAGCAGAGAACCCAATAACATCAATATGATCAGAAAACCAAGTTTTGAAAATGAGATACTCAGGTCATCAACGAAATGAAAATACAAGAACATGACCAAAAAAACGACGATTTGCATTATAAAGCCAATCACTGCTGCACTAAGAACATAGCCGAAATTCAAACTAAATCGACTGATCCCAGTTAGCAAAAAATCATTTTCTGTACTCTTTTCATAATCTTCAACTTTTTGACTTAAGGAAGAAAGAGTTGTTGTAATTGCAGTGATACCAAGTGTTCCGCCAATTAACCATAAATCTAAAAACTCAGCGTGACCCGGCAGGTTCTTCCAATCTCCTCCAATTGTATCTTGTAGAAAAGCAACGTATAAAATAAACGAGATCAAGGCAGCTAACAAAGAAAAGAAAACTTCCGACTTGTTGCGAAAATACAACAGCAAATTTCGATAACATACGGTCAACATTTTAGTACATCTCCTTTCCTGTTAATGCGATAAAGGCATCATCGATCGTCCCCTCACGATACTCAAAATGTGTCAGTAAAGGCCCTACCTGGTCCAAAATCTGTAAAGCAGCTCTGGTATCGGCTGGAGTAATTTGAACTTTGTCAGCTCCAACAACTAAATATTCAAACTGAATCAAGTGTTTTTTTAATTTATCCAATTGCTCTGTCTGAAGTAATAATTGATTCTTAGCGTATCTATGTTTCAAATCATCAGCAGACCCGCGAGCAATCAATTTACCATGATCGATAATAAAAACCATGTCCGCTTGATCAGCCTCTTCCAAATAATGTGTGGTTAAAACGATCGTCAGGTCTTCTTGCTGGCGCAATTCAGTTAGCGCTTGCCAGATAGTTTTTCTTGTTTGAATATCTAATCCTGCCGTTGGCTCATCCAAAAATAAAATCTCAGGCTGCACTAAAAGTGCACGTGCGATATCAGCCCGCCTTCTTTGACCACCTGAAAGTCGACCATATCGTTTATTGGAAAATTCACTCAAGCCAAGTTGTGTTATGACTTTAGTGATAGTTTCAGGTTCGTTTGTACCGGCCATTTTTTGCCGTATTTGTAAATTTTCTCGCACAGTCAACTCTGCATCTAAAACACTTTCTTGAAAAACTACTCCGAATTGCGGCTTTTTTGTTTGATAGTAAATAGAACCGCTTGTTGGTGATAATGCCCCCAACAACATTTCTATCGTGGTCGACTTGCCTGCTCCATTTGGGCCAAGTATCGCCGTGAAACTCCCTTTTTCAATTGCCAGATCTAAATTATCAACAGCGGTTTGTTTGCCAAAAACTTTCGTCAAACTTTTAGTTTCTAAATACATAGATCTCACCTTCCTTATTATAAAACAGAGCGGAGCATGGTGTTCAGAAGGTGAGCACTAACGGGCTTTCACGCTATAATGC
>NZ_AZFI01000248.1 GCF_001435755.1 Ligilactobacillus acidipiscis DSM 15836
ATGCATTTACACAAGATATTTTACGCTCTCTAATCATGATTTGTATGTGCTACATTTTCATTAAATCATTTTAGTTGCTATTTACTTCACATAAGCCGAACATCATCAGGAATAATGAATTGTTAGTATGGTATTGTCACAATTTTACCAAGTCTGATAACTGCACAAAAAATGTTAATTATTTCGAAATGTAATAAAACTTTGCGAAAAATATCATTAGAGGTATCTGCTATTACAGAAACTATTAGCAAATTTATTTAGCTGGAAAATTTGGAATATTGCTAACTATGCGATTGAATCATTCCAAGCACTAACACTAATCTTTCATACAAAAGATGCCAAAGTGCCAATTTTACTGCAACAACGCGAGTTCAAAAATAGTTTTTCCTGACAAAACAAACAAAAACCTAGAAACCTTGTAACTTAAAGCTAACTATCACAAAACCATTATTTAACGGTTTTATTGGAAGCCAAAAAATTACTTTACGTAAAATTTTAGATTACCTGTTTGAAATGGTCGCCCGTTTGAACTTGAAACGTATCAAAACCTGCTATTTTATTTTTTCATAATCATTATAAAGCCCCTTCTAAAAGAACTCTTTTGGAAAACGTAGAATCACTACTCGATAGTAGTTAGACTTTAAAAATCTGCTTCTAAGCATTACTTTGCACTCAGAAATTCACCAACATTTTTTTATTTTTGTAAAATTCCAAAATGTCTAACAATAAAGGGAGCTTTAATCTCTTTAATATTAGACCACTTATTTTTCTCCGACCACTCAGCATAATGTACACCATTATAAATTGACTGACCATTTTTATTAAATTTATAAGGATCAAAATATAACCTAGTTTGATTACCATTTAAAACTGCCTCTATACCTTCAGCGCCAGCATATTTTCTCAAATCAATGTTCAAAGCATGAGAAACATATGGACCCAAATAATTATCTGATGTTGCAATTGTCATCTTATTCTTTGAAACATCTTCATTTTTATAAAACAAAACGTAGTGTCCATTATAATATGTTAGATTACCATCAATCATATTACTTGGGAAATCTTTACCTGATAATAATTTCCAATTGTTTTTTATTTTTCCCTTTTCTTGGTCAAAATCCGAAATGTAAAGCTGAAAATTATTTGTTTTCACCGAACGGCCAGCCATTATCACGTGAATTCTATTATGCTTATCCTTAAAAAACTCGGGGGCCCATTCAAAATGATTAACAAACATAGACGAGTGTGGCCAGGAAATTTTATCCCATTTTTTGAAATTCTTTGTTCGCAATAACCCTTTTGTGTAAACAATATACCAATACTTTTTAACTTTTATAATACTTGGATCTCTAATATTTAGTCTTGGAGAACTAATGTGTAATCTTTTCCATGATTTGCCGTCATTTGAATACAGTAAACGCAAAGTATCTTGTCCCGTTTTGTCTCCGCTATATGTTCTAGCGGTATTGTATGGGTCACTTTGATAGCCGCCCTTTGGACTAACCTTCATTGGTTGAAAAGTTGCAGCAATGTAGTTAGCTTTATCAAAATTAGATATTTCTTGACGATAATTTTTAGGCATAAATCTAACAACTATTCTCCGATTTTCTTTTTTAAAGAAAATCTTTTTTTCAGCCATTTTGTATCCTGGAACTTCTTTTTCTAACTTAGAAGATCGTAAGGGCCAGTACCGTTTGCTATGATACACTTTGCCTTTTACTCTAAGCTTAGCATTATTTTGATCAACAAAACTTACCCTTATACTAGAAGTAGGTTGGATCATTAAAAAGAAAAATACACTAATAATTATCCCTAACAAAAGAATTAAAACCCCTTTAATTCTATTTCGCCCCATTTTCCACAAACCTTTCACTATTTTCTGACTAAATAAAAAGAACTCAAATTTTGATGATTTTACAGTATATCCTGAATTATTCATACTTTTCCCTTAAG
>NZ_AZFI01000249.1 GCF_001435755.1 Ligilactobacillus acidipiscis DSM 15836
CTACGAAGACTTGATCAAAGACATCTTCTTTGACCGGCATAACCGTAACGTTCACATTCATGGTTACCGTGAAAATGGTGATATCACAACACCATTTGATATGCGTGTCTTGAATGAATTGGACCGTTACCATTTGGCTAAGGATGCAGTTCAAGCAATTCCTGCCTATGCTCAAAAAGGTGCTTACTTCGCAAACCGGATGGATGACATGGTTGCAAAACACAATCAATTCATTCGTGATGAAGGTACTGATTTGCCAGAAGTAGAAAATTGGAACTGGGAACCATTAAAAAAATAATAATGACCTCTAAATAGGGTTGAAAGCATCTTGTCAAATGGCAGGATGCTTTCTTTTTCAAAAATTTGGTAAACAAACTTTAACTTAGCGGGAAAATATGCTAATTTAATGGATAAATTTGAAAAAGGAGAGTCTTATTTATGGCGCAATTTCGACAAATCAGCATAAAAATCGCTGATGATGACGCTCACGCAGTATTTGTTGAGGGGCAGGCTGGCAAGGGGCACATTGTAATGATCTCTGCCAAAGGAAAACCGACGACAAGCATGCTTAAACACAGCGATGCTCGCTACTTTGATCTGGCTGATGAAAATACGATCGAAAAAATTAAGGTTCAAGATGCGTACCGGATCAATAATATTAAGTATGCAGATATTGAAAACGATGTTGTCGAACAAGGCTAAGGTAAAAACAGTCATTGCCGAAATTACGGTAGTGGCTATTTTTTTTACATTTTTTGGCAAAAATTTGCTCCGAATTTGTGTTTTTTGCGTATTTATAAAGGGGAGGCATGTCAAATGAGAAAGCAAACGTTTGAACATCAATATTTGCAAGTCCTCGCAGAAAGAACACAATTGAACGCAAACGAAAAAAATAACTTACAGCGTTTGGTTCAGGGGTATCTGGGCGAGTGCAACTTAGATAAAATTGTTGACACTTTTTTCAATCAGTCGGAATTAGTGCTGAATAATTTGAATTTAGCGTATAACAAAGAAGTCATTCAGGTCGATAAGTTGATAGTCATCGGTAATATTGCCTATTTGATAGATGTCAAGAATTACCGAGGAAGTTATACTTATCAAAATAATAGTTGGTATCGTGGTGAGAGGATTTTAATAAACAATATCTTTCGGCAAATCGATCGCGCCTCTGATATTTTGCAGAAGATTTTTAGCGCAAAAAGACTTCACATGGAGATCCGGCGTGTGTTGATCTTCATGGATCCTGCAGTTAAAGTCGAGATCAAACAACCAATAGTACAAACAGTGTTAAGAGTCGAAGAGGTTGCCGCTTGGTTAATGAAGTTAAAAGAAGAAGTGCAACTGTATCCCAAGCTTAGTCCTGATCTTTGGCGTGATGCAATAACAGATTCTTTGCTTCCGCCATATTGCCCGCTCAATGACTTCAGTAGTCAAGTTGGGCGCACTTTGCAGCTAGGAATTTGTTGCCCGAAGTGTAAGAAATTTACCTGGACTTCCCATCGCTATTATTTGTATTGTGATCACTGCGGCTTTTGTCAAAGCAAAGAGTTAGCTTATGTCAAAACGATTTGTGACTACGGAGTACTGTTTTCTAACAGTAATTTAGAGCGCAAAGAATTGAAGAAATTTTTGGGGGAAGTCGGAAATGAATATTATCTTCGTTATCAGTTAAAAAAGCATTTTGAATTAGTTGGTCCTAACGGCAGTCAAAAAGGATATCGTAATTTAGGCTCAAAATTTGAGTATTGGTTTGAAAATGAGCAAGAATATTTTAAAGCACTGCAAAAAAGATGTAACTGGAAGACAAATGATAAAAAGTAAATTCTTTTAATGCTCAAATAAAACAGAACTTAGTGGAAGTATTAGCTAATTCAGGGTAAATCGGCTAAAAGTCAGTGGAAGTACTAGCCAATTAAGTTCCAATCGGCTAAAAGTCAGCGAAAGTTCTAGCC
>NZ_AZFI01000025.1 GCF_001435755.1 Ligilactobacillus acidipiscis DSM 15836
ACGAACTAGCACCACGCGTACATATATATTATACTTGATTAGTTTTTAATTGACCGCTTTTAGGTTAAATTTAAATATTTAGTGCGAAACGCTGAAAAAAGCTCGTCTTATTGCTACCTGGCTCAGAACAGCTCCGCATGGCAAAAGACTGCGCCCAACCAACTTTAGGTCATCATGCTCTGCTTTCTTCTCTTTACCACCCGGTCTTTTCCGCATTTTCTGGCAAACTTAACTTGCCTTCTTGCAGGTCACTAAATGCCTGGTCCATTATTTTGAACGCTTGATCCAACTGTTCGTCTGTAATAACAAGCGGTGGCTGGAAACGGAGAACATTGTCCTTAAGACTAATGATCAACACACCTAATTCAAACATCCTATAAATAACTTTAGTGGTTGCCACTCGATCTGCTACTCCTGTTTTTGGATCAACAATATCGATCCCACCATCTAAACCATACATCCGAACTTGGCCAATAAATTGATACTTTTCTTTTTCCTTAGCGAAGAAATCTTGAGCTACTTTTCCTAAACGAGCTGATCGTTCTACTAAATGTTCATCCTCGATCACATCTAGGGTAGCCAAAGAAGCGGCCGTCGTGACTGGATTACCAGCAGTCGTATAAACATTAGCTGGTGAACCTAAGCTATCCATAATATCGGCCCGCCCAATAACTGCACTCAGCGGCAAGCCAGATGCCAGCGACTTACCCACACTCATCAAATCTGGTTCAATACCAGGAAAGTTCTGAATGGACCACCATTTACCAGTCCGTCCCATTCCTTGATTGATCTCATCCACAGCGAATAAGATCCCATTTTCATGTGCAAATTGGTAAACTTTTTCCATAAACTTCTGTGGTGTTTTTGTGATCCCACCATCGCCTTGGATCGGTTCGATCAATATTACCGCCGTTTCTTCTGCGGGAAGGTACGTTTCAAACGGCAACTTGAAAGCAGCAAACATCCGCTCGACAAAATCATCTTCCGTTTCGTCTGGTAACTTAGCCCATGCATCCGGGTATGGAACTTTAACGACTCCCGGCAACATCGGTCCCATCTTGCGAGCCATATTCAAACTGCAGCTCGACATACTCATTGAACCATAAGTAGACCCATGATAAGCACCCGTGAAGCTGACCAAATATTGCCTACCAGTATACCCACGTGCAAACTTGATGATCGCATCATTTGCATCAGATCCGGAATTGCCCCAGCTCAACTTAACTGGCCCAGAGATCGGTGCTAGTTTACATAAACGATCGGCTAGTTTGGCAGCTGGGATATTAGCAAAATAAGCTGGTGTATATTGGATCAACTTACTTGCTTGTTGCGAGATAGCTTCCACGATATGGGGGTGGGCATGTCCTGTATCCGTCGAAGACGCACTAGCCAGCAAGTCAATATATTCCTTGCCGTTTGCATCACGTAAAAGTGCGCCCTGTCCAGATTCGATCGCAATATCATAATACTGTACCCGTTGAGGAGCCAAAGCCTGACTTTCGCTTGCTAAAATTTTTTCATTCGTCTCTATATAAATTACCTCCTAATCTTGTTCTTCTTTATTATTCAAACTTGAATTATTCATTCCATAAAACAGGTAGATCAAAATACCGATCACAAACCAAGCTAATGAATAAATTTTAGCTTGTTTATCTAAGCCCATAAAAACGATAAATGATCCCAAAAAAGCAAGTGCCGGCATCACTGGATACCATGGCATTTTGAATCCTGCTTCAGGAAGATCCTTACCTTCACGTGGACGTAAACGATAAATGCCTAATGACACAAACATAAAGGCGATCAGAGTTCCCGCAGAAATTAATTGAGATAAAGTTACAAATGGCAAAACCGCCCCAATGATAACAGCGATCACTGTCAAGAAAAGCAAAGCATGATTTGGCAAGTTGTTCTTATTTAATTGTCCCAACCACTTTGGCAACATACCATCACGGCCAAATGAATACAGCAAACGAGAACCAGCTAACATCATCCCGATCAAAGCTGTAAACATACCGACAACGGCGATAGCTTGAACAACTACCGCTACGATCGGGTGTTCAGCATGACGCAAAGCCCAACCAACAGGTTCTGCATTGTTAGTGTAGTTAGAATACTTAAACATCCCGACCAAAACTAAAGCAACGGCAACGAACAAAACAACGGCGATCACTAATGAACCTAGGATTCCACGCGGCATTGTCTTCGAAGGATTTTTAGCCTCAGCAGCATTAGAAGCAATAGAATCAAAACCGACATATGATAAGAAAATAGAAGAAACACCAGCATAGATCCCTTGCCATCCGCCAAAAGCTGTTCCATCAGGATTCGGATGATACTTAGGAATAAAAGGTACATAATTTGAACCTTTAATGGCAGTCACCCCTACTACTAAAAATGTCAGTACTGCCAAAACTTTAAGTACAACTAACACATTTTCAACTCGAGCTGCCTCAGAGGCTCCACGCGATAAAACAAAAGAAACGATCAACATTGCTATGATCGCAAGCAGATCAAACCACCCGCCATTAGTACCAAGCGTGTTAGAAAGCTGTGCCGGTAATTTTAATCCTAGAGGAGACAACAGTCCACGAAGGTTAGCCGATAAACCTGAACCGACAAATGCCACAGCAATAAAATATTCTGCCAACAGTGCCCAGCCGGCGATCCAGCCAAAACCTTCTCCAAAAACAACGTTGATCCAAGAATACGCCGATCCGGCAAATGGCATTGTAGAAGACATTTCCGCATAGGCAAAAGCAACTAAAGCAGCAACCACGGCAGCTGCTAAAAAAGAAAGTGCTACGGCAGGTCCCGCATGCTTAGCAGCAACTACCCCCGGCAACGTAAAAATTGAAGTTGAAACGATCGTTCCAACACCCAAAGCGAGAAAATCCTTGACCTCTAGAACTTGTAACAAATGTTCATCCTTACTCTTATATACTTTGGGATCTTCTTTTCGTGTCATTTTTTTCCAAACATTGGTCATTCTTTCTCCTCCTACTCACTATGTATTAATTTAGAATAAATAATAAAAATCGTTTTTTTTTTAGTAAATAAAAAAACGCCCTATGAAGCCACCTAGACTTCATAGGGCGTTTTGGCGCGGTACCACCTATCTTTATTCTACTGATCGGGTAGAATCTTAACAATGTCACAACAACTGCAACATATATCCCAATAATGGTGGATGGCCATCAAAAGTTACTAAAAAATTTCGCTTTCACTGTTCAGAGGCGAGATATCAATGACCCATTCAGTTTCTCTCAGCTAAAAAACCTCTCTGTCTCAATCATGGTCTATGATGATTCTCTTCAACACATTTTCATTCTAATCTAATTATAAACTAATTTAACGCCTTGAAATTATAAAGTCAAGCATCTTTTTCATTGAAAAAAATGATTTTAAATATGGATATCACTAAATAAAGCTCTTAAAGCACTGACTTAAAGTTAAAATGAGTGTTTTCACATCAAAAATAATAAAAATTAATAATACTTATGTCATTCGTAATTGATTATTAAAAGTTCTAGTTTATGTAAATTTTTTTACCTATTAGGCAATTTGTCACGCTGCCAGTTCAATGAAAATATTTTTGAAAAAAAGCTTACACAAGACATTTTTTTCTGATAATATGATCACATTGCGCAAAAAAGCAGTCAAACAATTCTTCAGCCATAAAGCAATTTCTAATGTGGGACCAGCTTCTTCTAATTGCTATTTGGACAACAGATTTGCCGGACTGTTAGCTATTATTTTTATAAAACACTACATAATTAAGTAGTATTCAGAAAAGAGAGGTTTTTTAGTGGAATTATCAGAAACTCAAACAGTGGAATTACCTAAGGCTCAAGTCGAGGTCAAACGACCATGGATGGCGATGGCAGGGATGATGATCGGTGCCTTCGTTGGTATGTTATCAGAAACATCCTTGAATATCGCGCTTCCTAATCTAATGGATACTTTTGGACTGGCAGCAAGTACGGTACAGTGGCTCGTTACAGGGTATATGTTAGTTATTGGGATCATTTTACCTTTTTCAAGTCTGATCACCAAATGGTTTTCGACCCGACAAATCGTTATCTTTGGGCTCTTAGATTTTATTACGGGTGCAGTGATCTCAGCACTCGCTCCTAACTTTGCAATATTATTGACAGGCCGCATGATCCAGGGGATCGCAACCGGCTTGATCCTACCGTTAATGTTCACAGTCGCAATGACAGTTTTCCCACCCTATAAGCTGGGAACAGCGATGGGAATGTGTGCTTTAGTAATTATGTTTGCGCCCGCCGTTGGACCAACAGTTACTGGTCTGATTTTAGGTGAACTATCTTGGAATTGGATCTTCTGGCTGTTCGTACCATTCTTAACGATCGCCTTGATTTTAAGTTTGATCGGTCTTGAAAATGTTGGCCACGTTACCAAGCCACATGTTGATATCTTGTCATTGGTCGAATCGATCATTGCCTTTTCTTGCCTTGTAATGGGAGCAAGTTTTGCTTCAGGTCTAGGCTGGACTTCGCCAATCGTTTTAGGAATGCTGGTCGTCGGTGTGCTGGTTCTAGCAGCTTATGTCCACCGTCAATTAAATATTGAAGCACCTGTTTTAAATCTACGCGTTTTTGCCAAGTCATCTTTTGCCAAGGGCACTGCATGTGTCATGGTCGATTTTGCGATCATCTTATCTTCAATGTACTTATTACCGCAATACATTCAACGCGGCATGTTACTAGCTGTAGCTTTCACAGGTATTATTATGTTACCAGGCGGGATCGTTAATGCTATCGTTTCAGCTTTTGCTGGTCGTTTATACGATGCTATCGGTGCCAAGAAACCTGCATCATTAGGTTTCTTGATTGCAGCTATTGGGACCACGATGTTACTTTTTGCTACTAAAGACTCATCGGTCGCATATATCATCAGTGCCCATATAATTTTAATGATCGGTTGTCCTTTAGCTATGTCGCCTTCACAAACCCATGCCTTAAACTCACTGGAAGGTTTAGAATCGGCTGATGGGAGTACAATTTTGAATACCCTCCAACAAGTGATCGGAGCAATTGCAACAGCCTTAGCAACTAGTTTTCTAGCATTCGGGCAAAATGCATACACGGGAAAAAACAATGCGGCTGCCTTTACAAACGGTACTCATTATGGTTTTCTCTTTACCCTCGCTTTGACTATTTTAGGATTGATCATTGCATTGACTTTTAAAGACAAAAAAACAAATAAATAATATTGAAAAAGTTGAGAAAAATTGGCAGACAAATCAAAGCTGGCTGGTCTTTCTCAGCTTTTTTGTTTACTTTTTATTAATATGGGTTTAATTTATTCATTAAAAAGTGCACGTTTTGTTTAACAATAACTCAAAAGAAGTGAATAACATGTCAGAAAAAAAGGACCCGCAAAGTTTCAAAAAATTAAGGGAACCAATTCACGGTTACTGTCCTCGCTGCGGCAAACCAATGATGATCAATTACGGCTGGAACTCCTGCCCTAATTGCCATATGATATTTCAATCGAATTTTAAATGATAAGATAATTGCGATTCTTGAGAAAAGAGCAACACCTTTACTTTCTCGCAGACCGACTAAACAATGCGAGAAAGTAAACTATTATTTTATGTCGCTACTATAGTAAATGATCATTCACAAATAAAAATAGGATATAGAAATTAACTTACCCTTAGGTTTCAAAACTTTGGGGGATTTTAGCATCTTTCGTTGTACTCTTTATACTGCTAGATTTTGCTTGGGACTAGAAGTTACTTTGCAAATCCTAGCCATAAAAGCAAAGCGATCCATACTGTGCATTCAACGACTCTCGATCACCATCAACGTAAAAAACTCCTAACCGTTTCAGCTAAAGAGAAACAATTAGGAGTTTTTACTAACTAATAAATATCGTTATTTATATTTTAACTTAAGCCAATGACGCACCACTAGTTGCATCGATGTTAGCTTGCTTAATTGCAGGGTCCGAAGTTGAGTCTTCAGTAACAGATGCTCCGCTGACAGCATCTGAGCCCACACCAGCTTGTTCTAAGAAGTAACTGAATGGTTTCAGATCTTGTGCTTGGTATTTTTCAACGAAAACATCGATATCTTCTTGAGAAGATGTTGCTGGATCTAAGAACATATGCTGAGTTGTAAACGGCATTTCATGAGTAAACTTAATGTCTATCAAGACAGGAGCTTCTGTTTGAGAAGCAGCTTTCATCGCTTGTTTGAAATCATCCACAGTCTTAACTGTGTAGGATTCACAACCCAAGCCTTTAGCGGCCATAGCCCAGTCTGTAGCTGGAATATCAACGCCGGACAATGGTTGTTCACTATCATCACGTTGTTCCGCCTCGATGAAACCAAGCGTTTCGTTACTGAAAACAAGGTTAACGATATGCAAGTTGTATTTAACCTGAGTCAATAATTCTTCCATTAGCATTGCAAAGCCGCCATCACCGTTCAAGCTGTACACATCACGATGCGGGTATGCGATCTTAGCAGCAATTGCAGCTGGCAAACCATAGCCCATAGTTGCATACTGACCGGAAGTAGTCCACTTCTGATCACCGTGAATATCAACTAAACGTTCGAAGTTGATATTAACATTACCAACATCAACAGCAAAAACAGCTTTGTCACTAGCAGTCTTATTGATCACATCAAAGACTGGTTCTGGACGTAAAGGAACTTCTTGACTGGTCTTGAAGCTATCTTGCCATTCAACCCCAGTTTTGCTTATTGGCAACAGCTGCGTTGTAGAATGGTCTGTCTTCAACTTTATCACCAGCTTTGACCAAGGCGGCCAAAGCCTTCTTAGCATCTGCTAAAACGGGTACATCAACTGAATGACGTTTACCGATTTTTTCATTATCAACATCGATTTGAATCATCTTAGCTGAGTTATTAAACAAGTACAAACTAAATGGTGAGTCTGTGCCGACCCAAACGATCAGATCCGTTGCAAATCCAAGTTCTGCACCTGGTTTAGGAGCAACACGACCGGATGAGCCAAGGTATGCTGGATAATTTTCATCAAAGATACCCTTGGCCAAAACAGATGAGATCAGCGGCATTTTATATTTTTCTGACAATGCTTTTAATTCAGCAGCAGCATGCTTTGCACCAATGCCAAAGTAGATGATCGGATTCTTAGCTGCTTTGATCAACTTAGCTGCTTCAGCAATTTTTTCTGCTTGTGGTTCTGGATACAATGGAGCAACATGGTTTTTAGCGTTTGAAACGTATGTGTCAGGGATCGAAGCCCAACCAAAGTCCTTAGGAATAGTGACAACTGCTACACCACTGTGCTTGTATGCCTGACGAATAGCTTCATCGATCATACCTGGTAAACTTTCAGCAGACATAGCCGTTTTATTCCAAACAGCAACATCATCAAACATTGGCTCTTCATTCATCGCTTGGAAAAAATCAATGTTCATCTTTTTAGAAGGAACTTGAGCAACGAGCGCCAAAAGCGGTGTATGGTCATGTTTAGCATCATATAAACCATTCATTAAATGAACAGCGCCTGGACCAGCTGAACCAAAACAAACACCGATCTTACCTGTCAACTTAGAATCTGCCGCTGCTGCCAAAGCACCAGCTTCTTCATGGCGAACCTGAATAAATTTAATTTTGTTACTTTGGTTGTACAAAGCGTTCATTGTCGAATCAAATGAACCACCCGGATAACCATAAATATGATCGACGCCCCACTCTTCAATGACTTTTAAAACTGCATCTGAACCACTGATCATTTCAGTCATAAAAAATCTCTCTCTTTCGTGTTTTAAAATTAAAACATTCGCTTGATAAAACGCCTTTAAAAACAAACAGATCCCTAGGTAAATCGTTTTTTCTTTAAACCAGCCGTACAAGCTAACGTTTTCATTAACCACAATTAATAATAATGCATTTTCATAAAATCAACAATGACAATTTTATTGTTGCATAGGTACTCTTTTCCTAGATGAAAAAATATTTTAGCCTACTAAAAGAGCATTATGTTTTGCACTATCATTACCAAATAGGTTTTTATCTACACTTTTTTAATATTTTTAAAACAAAGAATTATCAAAAAATAACAAAATAATCTTGTTATATTGTACACAACGTTATTTTTGTGCTAGCTTTTCCCGCATTTTTGCAGGTGATACTTCATAATGAGCCTTAAACTTTTTATAGAAAAAGGACTTAGAGGTATACCCGACAAAATTCACAATATCGTTGATCGTATATGCGGGGTTTTTCAGAAGTTCAATGGCTTGTTTCATGCGTTCATTTTCGACTAATTCTTTGTATGAATATCCCGTAGTTTGTTTAAGTTCAGTCGACAAATAACTAGGATTATAACCAAAAAAACGCGCCATTGAACTCAAAGAAATATTTTGAAAATTTTTTTCAATATAATTAGTAAAATCAGAGATCTGATATTTTGACTGCAAGTTAACATTGCCCGCGTCAACATAGCAATCATTTTCCAATAACGACAATACTAGTATCGCAAGCAAGTGAGAAACTTTATCGCAATATAATAATTTCGGTTCAACGTACTCTATCAATACTCGGTCGATCACATAACTTGAATTGTCTACCTTAGGTGCATTAAAAATAACATAATGATCTTTACCGTAAGCACTGATTATTTTGTTGAGCAAGCTCGTCACCGACAACCGCGTGTTATACACATTTTCTAAAAAATTTTTGAGTTCAAACGATGCATCCATATTGATCCGCACTAAAACATCACCCCAGTGCAAGGGCAATAATGTATATTCAGTCTCTTGATCAAAAAAGATAAAATTGCCACTAGTAAGAGGAAATTCCTTATTAAAAGTTTTAAAAACCATTTTGCCGCTAAATACAAATAAAATTTCCGGACCATCTGTTTGGTGATGGTGTTCTCTTTGTCCATCAATTTTTTCGATTTTCACTGTCATTCGTGGGCTTTTGGCGCTGATCTTACTCATAGTTTTAGTACAAAATCATCTTTGCCAGGCAATTGCTCTTGCATCATCAATTGTTTAAAAATATATTCTCCGATCGTCGTTTGATCCATCGTTTACATTCTCCCCACTCTTCCAAAAACCTTACCGTCATTTTGAACTAGCAATTTGTTAATTTTTGAGCAATTTTGCTCAAAAAGAAAAAGAGGTGCCCGTTTCATAGAAAGTATCCTCTATCATTCTATACATTTAAGTATACGGTTATAAGTAGCAATTACAAATGCATCATTTGAAAAATTAGTTGCCTATTTTTAAATAAGATGCTTATTTGTCATCTTCCGGTCAAGCTTACTCTATTCTTTAAACTTAACTCCTAAAAGGCCAGCAAAAGCTGTTGCTTGCAGTGGTGCAATAATACATCCCTTGACCAAAGAAGGTGTCACGATCAGATCGTCAAAATAACTGGTCGAAAGATCAAGTCCCCTTAACGATGTGTCTAAAAAATCAACACCATTCATTTCACAATTGTGGCAAAGCAGTTTTTTCTTGATTTTAGTTTCTTGAAAATAAGCTTCCAACAAACTTGTATCAACAAAAGAACTAGCATCGATCTTTGAACTGGAAAAGTTGCAGTAATCAGCTTTTGAGTCCTTCACCGTAACATTTTTCCAAGTATTATTAGAAAAATTAGTCCCCATTAGTTGATACTTGTTGAACACTGTTTGGAAAAAACAACTCTCAGAGAAATTATTGTTTAAGAATTGACAGCTTTTAAACTCGCATTCAACCCATTCACTGTGAGAAAAATCTGTTTGTTCAAAAGTACAATTCTTGAAAGCAACTGCGCTAAAACTAAGTTGGTCGGAAGAATACGTAAAATGACATTCTTCATACGTTTTTTCTGAATCAACATCATCTAGACTTAAGTTTTGCCCTTGAATCACTTTACCCACTCCTGCTCATTTATTTTCTTACTTTGAATCCTAGCTTAAGAAGACATGAACTACAAGAGAAATTACTTGTAAAAAAGGAACGCCCCCCTTCAAGTGAATGAAAAGAGCACGCTCCTTTTGATATTATTGTATTTAAATGACGTAAATTAGCCGATAAACTTAGCTGCGAATTCACTAAATGACTTGCCGGCACCTGCCAAGAATTCTTTTGTTCCTTCGTTAGTGATGTTACCCTTATCATCAGCTAAATCAGCAGTATTACCGATGTATAATTCTGGTTGTTCCATTGTTGGCATATCCAAGAATACTAATGATTGACGCAATGAATGATGGGCCAATACACCTGAGATACCTGAGATCGATTGTGAAGCAACCAAAGCTGGCTTGCCAGCCCATACACTTTGACCCCAAGGACGTGAAGCAACATCCAAAGCATTCTTCAAAGCGGCTGAAATGTTACGGTTATGTTCTGGTGTGACAAAGATAAATGCATCTTGAGCTTTAACATTCTTACGGAATTCTTCGTAAACTGCAGGAGAATCTGCATCAAGATCTTGATTGTACAAAGGAAGATCTGCGATTTTTAAAAAGTTTACTTCTGAACCTTCTGGTAAACCTACAGTAATAGCCTTTGCAACACCCTCTGAATAAGAATTTTTACGAGTTGAACCTACAATTACACCATATTTTGTCATATTTATTCTCCTTTTCTTACTAAAAGTAACTAAATTCTCAATAAATTTATTCTATCACTTTACTTACAAAAAGCAAGTAAATTTTTAAAATTTATTTGAATCATTTTAGGATAAATCAATAACAGCTGCCAGCACAATCAAGTAATCGCTTACGAAACAAATGTACCATTTTTTTGTCAAATACTGCAAGCAAACTTATCACTTTAAAGCAAAAAAGCCGGCATTCATGCCAGCCCAATACTTTATTTACATTTCATTGAATGGTTCAATTGATATTTACCGATAAAACTACTCGTCAACTTCACCTAAAATTTTAGTTTCAATTTGCCTTTTGATTTTTTCAGCTTGGATCGGGTCACTATCTTCATAGAGCTTGACTGCTTTACGCAAATTATCCATATCTTGTTGGTCAAATGAAAAATCCAAGTCAAACTCTTGCCAACTATTGGCGATACCTTCGTTAAAACGCTGGATCACAGAATTATCATCATTAACATATAGATCATAATCTGGAAATTCTGCTAACAAATGGTACCCTTCTAAGTCATCTTCATAATTGGAGTTCATAATGATCAATTCCTTCCTGTAGTAAAAATAAATACTCTTAATTTACCACAAAGAGTTTTAAATTATATCCTTTAGTTTAACAGATTCAAAAACATTTTGCTCGAATCTGCAGAAATTTTCTTTCTATGAGTGGACACTTTAACTCAATTCACCAAAAAAATGAGAATTCAATTGTAAATAATCGATTTCACCAAGCGGTGCTTGCAGCTTATGTTCTTCAATCAGCTGAGAAATATGCAGACTGTTGGCTTGAGATAATGGAGTGGTTGTTATTTGAGAAATATTCAACCACAAGTAGGCACCTAAAAAGTCTCCAATAGAACTAATGACTTGGGCGTCTTCTTCAGAAAAACTGGCCGTAGCCGGTAAATGATATTCACTTAAAACATAGTGATAAATAGTTGGATAGATACGAAAATTGAACACATGGTCCGCTGAAACCTCATTTTTTTCAAAAAATAAATCGGCAACATGCAGTAATTGCTGGTAGATACCATTCAATTCCAAATTAAAATTCAATCTCTCGTTTTGATCTAAATTTCTGAGTCCACGCAATTGCCGTTTATTTACAGGTTGTTTGACAGTCCCATTATTTTGTAAATTATGTCGGTTCGGCTGGTTGATCAACAATACGATCTCGTTTTGTTGGAATTTTTCTTCTGCATGGGCCAGACGCAAGTTACCGTCTGACGTTAAAACTAAAATAAAATCATCGGCATATGTGAGACCATTTTGTTTTAAAAACGCAAAAATTGTTGCGTCATCGTAATTAGCTATTCTTTGCTGGTTCTTGAGTATTGGGCTCAAAAAATCAAACGATCGATAATCTTGCAACCACGAAAATTGCTGCGGCCTAAAAATATTTAAAGGCATTTTCTTCCCCTCACTATCAAATTGAATAATCCTTCAAAGTCAAAACTTTCATGTTTTGAGGTTTCTGCCGAACAATTTGCTCGATCAAAGGCATTTGATTGCTGTATCTTTTTTGTTCTTCTTTATTATAATTGTTCATAAAAATAACCTGGCGTTGTTTTAACCTCTGTTGATAAGAGATCAGGTCTGACCTGTCAAAACAAAAATCACTAATAATAACATGCACTGCTTCAGCTGTATCAAAAATATCTTGAAACACAGGCTGCAGATCTGTCCCACTGCTTGGAAAATGACTTAATTGTTGTTTGAGTTTGGCAAAATCATGTTCAAAATATCTTTTACCGGCTCTAAAATGAACCTTTTCTCCCAACTCAGCGGCAAACAAGCACACTGACAATGACTGATCCTGTGCTACCGTCGCCTTGATAACTGACAATACTTTAGACACTTGCTTGGTCGAGACCGAACCAGACACATCGAGATAGACACAGATCTCAGTCCGGTAACTCTTTTTTCGTGCAATATGAGCCATGTCTAGCCGCTCTGGAAAAGCATAATGCCGACGATACCACTCTATTTTATTACCAACAGCCAGATCCTTCCGCAGCTTACGCAATTTAAGCCGCAATGGTGGCAAAGGACGAGTTTTGCTCAAACGGTATTGAAGCTGCTTTAACTGACCGCCTGATTTGGAATAATCAATTTCTGGAAACTCAACTTGTGCTTCTCTAAATGCTTCATTCGCCAAGCCTAACAGCTGACGTGCCATGTGCTCAGCTTTATTTTTCGACTGACTTTCAGAAGAGTTGGTCAACTGGTCGAAGAAGCGTTGATTGATTTCAAAAATATCTCCGCCGCTCAACCCGACTTTTCCTCCACCTCCAAGACTAGCTGGACTTGTACCCGTAGTCATTTGTTGCTGCTCTTGACTGCTGTTTTCATTGAGCGCATTTTGATGAGCTTCTTTTTGAGCATCCTCTTTTTGTGCTCGCGGCGGTAAATGCGGCTGATAACTAACTTGATGCATTTTTTGTAACAGATTTAAAATCAAGCCTTTCTGTTTTAATAACAAAATTGAATTATTACTCAAAAACGACTCGATCCTCTGGAAACCAAAAGAATTTAGCTGCTGTTTTTCAGCTTCAAATTTTGGCTGACGTATAGCAGTATTTAACAAATCAATATCAGCTTTTGTCAGCAAATTTTGACTAACGACCTGCGTCGAACATAGTGCTCGCGAACCGCCAAAGAGCACATTTGTACCTAAATCATTTAAAAGAGAGCTATTAATATTGAAATCAGTAATAATACTGTCCAGATCTCCACTGCTTAAAACTGGAAAACCTAAAACAGTCACGTTCGGATGATCAGCAAAAAAAGCCGCGAACTGCTGATTTCTATTTGGTGAACCAGGGACATACCCAGGTTGAGTCAGCAGATCACCACGTAAAATATGACGCGCTTCATGCAGCAAAAAAGTTAAAACAGCATGCTCACTTTTGATTTGATCTTGTGGTCCATCAAAATACGCTAAACATACAGCTAATAAACGACTGGGTGAGTAAAACAAAAAGTTATCACTAACGGCCTCCTCTAAAGCCGATTGTTTATCGGCAGCAAAAACCTGTTCAGATCCCAGTAAAGAAACAGCACACGGTATCCGCATCGCAGGCGTCTCCGCATAAACTGGCGTTAAAGCAGCCAAAACGTTTAATTCAGGTGCAATCTTTCCCATTTCGATCTCAGGATCATTTTTTACCAAAAGTGGTAAAGCACTTAAATACGAACGCCAAACCACAGGTTCAAAGGGATCAGCCAAAACATCGGCAAAAGTTGCAATACTCCCGCCATGTTTGATTTGTTCGGTACTATCAACTTGACCACGCGATTTTTGAACAGTCTTCAAATACTGCAGTGCCCTGGAATTTTTTTGATACTCAAACCAGTGCTCGCTTGTACGTCGCCGAAAATCAGCAAATTTATCTTGTAATTCTTTTTCTTTCAAGTAATGTTGCGGCTCTATTTTTAAAACTCGTTGATCCAATAAGTTTACTGAATAATCGGCCTTTAACATCTTTAATTCTTCTTGCGTAAAGATCGTGCGTGCACTTTCTACAGCAGCACGTTGATAACAAGCAGTCTTAACATACTGAGGAAAAAGACTACCAAAATATAAAATAGCTTCTTCTTTATCTCTAAGCTGCATACCAAAAGCACCACCTTTTTACCAAGATCCTTGGATAATTCACTAACCCGGTCTGCTCAACGTTTTTAATCTAATTCTAGAGTACAAAAAATCATCTCTAAAATACTAGAAAGCACACCATAACGCTGAAACTTTCTCACTATACATTATTGACCGACATTTCCATTACCAACTGCATAAATCGTGGATCTTTTCTCAAATACAGGTTAGTTTGTGGATATCTTTGTTGCAATACGCCCGTTTCAACTTGAGTATGCATAAATCTTGCTATCGCCGTTTGATCATTTGTCTGTAAATAATCTAAAAATATCTGAGCATATCCACGCTGTGCTTCACTTTCTAAGTCCTGCTCGACCGGGCGTAATGCTGAACTAAAAAACGCCATCTTTCTGCCAGTTGACAGACTAGTAAATTGAGCTTGGTCAGGTTTTTCTAACAAAGCAAATATGTCCAATGAATCCCCAGTGGTCAAATACGTCAGAAATTGCTCCCCACAATCATTACCGATCATCGAAAAAACCGCGGCACGCAATAACACTGGATCATTTTTGATTGCTGGATCTGCAAGAAAACTAGACAACCGTGTCCAGGAACGTGGCGTTGCTCCAGTTCCATCGGCACTTTTAGAAGGTTGATACAATAATTGTCTTTGTTCGTTATAAGACTTGCTGCCAATAAAGTCTACAACTTCCGGAGCAACTTCATTGGCATACGCCCAGTCCAGCCATTCCTTAGGTTCCAATTGAATAAAGAGTGGATTGATCCTGTCCCTAGTAGCTGTATCTAATTCATTGACATCATTTTCGACCACCTCTTCATCAGAAAAAATATTTTCGGCCGTATTTCCCGCTCCGATCACAAACACATTTGCCGGTAAACTATTCCCTGGCAAACGGTTTTCCAATAACAGCTGCATGATCGTTTGCTTCATAAATTCGTCTCCACGATTAAATTCATCCAAAAATAAAAAGTGCGGTGTTGTCGGATCCTTTATAGCATGTTCTTTTAGCTTTCTGATACTGGCATTCAAAGCATGTAAAACTTGTGCCGTTTGGCTCTTCTCATCAACGTGTGAAATAGGCATCGCAAGTGAACCGCCAAATTCAGCGTTAATATCGATCACACAGATGTGTTGCGGGTCACCGACCATTTGTCTGATGCCTTGAGTTTTACCGACCCCCGGTAGTGAATAAAGAACAAATGTATGCTTATCCGTTGGTCTACCCGCTAGGATCTCTTGCATTTGAAAGTCTGTATCAAACTTGATCAATTTTAAAGCTGTATTTAGTGAAATAAAATTCTGTTGCTTTTTATCTTCTGCCATTTTCCACTCACTTCCTTTTTCGTGATCCTTACCTTTATATTAATTTCGCTTTCTTTTTATCTCAAACAAACAGGCCTATAGTTTTAGTTACCCTTCTTCTAACGGCTTATTTAAATCTTCCAATTGCTCACGCACCGTAGCACTAAAGTTTGTGTCAACTAAAACGATCAATGTATCTCCCGCACTGATCAACGTATCACCATTTGGAATAGCAGTCTTTTCACCACGTCTGACCCCGATCAACAAGGTATTAGCGGGCCATTTGATATCTCTGACCTGCTGACCAACAAAACGGCTGTCATCGAGAACAGGTAATTCTACTTGATCGTTTTTCCCACTAATAACTTGCAGTTTTTGCTCAATAGTCATTCGTTCCAAAAGCGACTCATAAATTGGTGCACCGCCCAAAAGGTCAACTACAATATAGGCTACAAGTGACGTTAAGGCTAATGGTACCAAGTGTTGGAGCGACCCCACCATTTCAGTTACTAATAAAATAGCCGTAAATGGCGCTTTCCCGATCCCGGCAAAATAACCAGCCATCGCGAATACCAACATATCTACTAAATATTTAGCCGGCAATAAATGAAGCTGCAAAACAACGGTTCCATACAACATACCGATCACGGCACCTAAAGTTAAAATCGGTAAAAAGATCCCACCAGGAAGTCCAGAACCATATGAAACCATCGAAAAAACAAAGCGCAAGATGAGCAGCAAACACAAGGTACTGATCACAGGTGAGATATGGGCCATTTGAATAATAATAGAATTCCCCCCGCCTAATGTTCCAGAAAAAAAGTAACCAACAGGAAGCAATAAAAGCAGAGCAATTATTCCGTGATAAGCACGAGGTATCCTACCCAATATTTTTCGATACCAAACAGAACTCTGTAACAAGACTCGTTGATAAAAGAAACCGAATAAACCTAAAACAGCCCCTAAAAACAACAAGTGCCAGTAATACTTAAGCGGCAATCCAGGTACAGAACCGACATGTAAAACAGTCTCTAAACCGAAAACATTCATCGAAACAACATCTGAAGTGATCGAAGCAGAAAGAGCACCCATCCATACTAGGGGTGAGAAATTATGATAAACTTCTTCCAAAATAAATAGAGTTCCAGCGATCGGTGCATTGAAAGCAGCCGACAAGCCGGCAGCAGCGCCACTGGCAATCAAAACTCGTTGCCCTCTTTTGGAGCTTTCGGTATATTCGGCAACCCCCTGACCAACTGCGCCACCCAACTGAATCGATGGCCCTTCCCGTCCTAAAAACAGTCCCGGCCCGATCGCCAAGACGCCTGCAACAAACTTACGCCACAAAATCGACCACCATTTGAACCGAAATTTTCCAGCCAATTGACCTTCGATCTCAGGAATCCCGGAACCAGAAATGCGGGGTTGCTGGGTTACCAATTTACCGATCAAAAGACCTATCAAAAGCAAAATAAAAGCTAGGACCAAAAGGAAAGCCGGATACTGATGAGTCAACTGAAAAGCTTGCTTCCAAAGAACCAAAGACTTTTCAATTAACCACCGAAACGACCCGACAACAACACCTGACAAAGCACCTATCACGACTCCTTTTAGGATATATGTCAGGTGTGCCGAATTAATTTTCACTTTTTGACCTTCTCTTTTCATTGAAACCTCCGTCTAACTCCCACTAAATTTATATATAGATAGTTCTAAACCGTATGCATCACTCTTCATATTATAGCCCCGGCCATATCTAATGACAAACTTTTTGAAAATTTTCTTAAATAACATGTGCTATAATGAAAAACGTTGAAAACACAAACTAGAACAATACTAATAAATATAAGAATTTGGCATATACTGGATCTTAGTTGGCCAGCCTTTTCTGAAATTTATTTAACATTTTAAAATTTAGCGGAGGAATTATCATGTCTGAGGATAGTCATCTCATCAAAAATACTATTCATCTTACAAATAAGAACCATATGGAAATACCTTGGGTCAAGGTAGTGGGAGACGGAGGTCAAACACCTGCTATCAAATCATCTTTGGCAGAAGAATCGACGATCATCGGACGTGTCGGGATCATCTTGCTTTCTTGCGGTACTGGAGCTTGGCGTGTCCGGGACTCAATGAACACGATTGCTCGGATCCTCGGAGTAGCTTGCTCCGCGGACATCGGGTTGGTCACGATCGAATATACATGTTTTGACGAACATCAAAGTATCACCCACTCTCTTTCATTGCCTTCAAGCGGTGTAAATACTGACAAACTGGCAGAGATGGAATCTTTCGTCAAAGCCTTTGAAAAAGAAGGAGCTTTTTTCAGTATCAATGAAGTCCATGACACACTTGACAAAATCATGGGCAAAAAGACCAATTACAAACCCTTTATCCAGGGAATGGCTGCTGCTTTAGCTTGCAGTGCCTTCGTTTTTCTATTAGGGGGCGGACCGATCGAAATGCTTTGTTCCTTTTTTGGAGCGGGATTGGGAAATTGGTTGCGCGCCACGTTGAACAGCAAGCACATGACACTTTTTGCTGGTTTGGCAGCTGGTGTTGCTGTTGCTTGTTTTACTTATTTGGTCATTTCACGCGGCCTAGAACTAACTTTTAACATTAACATTGGTCACGAAGCTGGTTATATCGGTTCAATGCTCTTTGCGATCCCAGGTTTCCCATTTATTACGAGTGGACTAGATATTGCTAAGTCTGATATGCGTTCAGGAATCGAACGTGTCGTCCACGCTGTTACGATTATTTTAGTAGCAACTCTAGTTGGTTGGATCGTAGCTTTAGCAAGCGACCTAAAACCTGACAAATTTATTCCCTTAAACTTGAGTCCACTGGCTTTGATGCTGCTGCGTTTGCCTGCCAGTTTTTGCGGTGTCTTCGGTTTCTCTATTATGTTTAATAGTCCTAAAAAAATGGCTGCTACTGCCGGTTTGATTGGCGCAATCGCCAACACATTAAGACTCGAACTAGTTGATATAACATCGATCCCACCGGCTGCTGCCGCTTTTTTTGGAGCACTAGCTGCTGGGTTACTTGCTTCATTCGTATACAAGAAGATGGGGTACCCGCGGATCTCACTGACTGTCCCATCTATAGTGATCATGGTTCCTGGTTTATACATGTACCGAGCAATGTATTACGTTGGCGTGGGGACAATCGCAAGTGGCGCACAATGGTTCATCAATGCCGCGATGATCGTTTTATTCTTACCATTAGGGTTGATCGTAGCTCGGATCATTATGGACCCAGACTGGAGATATTCTGGATAGATAAAATAAAAGGGTCTACACTTTTTAGTGTTGATGAAGTGAAGTCATCAGCACTATTTTTTTGGCAAAGGA
>NZ_AZFI01000250.1 GCF_001435755.1 Ligilactobacillus acidipiscis DSM 15836
TTTCTAAATGTTACAAACTAGCACCACACGTGTTATAATATATCCTGAATATTCAGAAAGGAACTATTTATGTCAAAATATGCACACCCTTACTCCAGATCAATACTAGGCAGTGCTTCACTTTTTCTGTTCATTTTATGGACTATCTTGGTAAAACATCATGCATCTTTCATCACTGCCGTTGATCAAGGAGCAATCAATTTATTGCATCCATTGATCGATCCGACAAGTACAAGGATCATTAGCAGTATTTCAAATTTAGCCAGTCCCATTATGATGACAGTTTATGCTTTGGCCATTGCAGCGTATCTAGGACACAAACAACAATTTCGAACGGGGCTTAATTTTCTGATTTTATTTAGCGCATTTAATTTGTTGAATCACGTTGTTAAGTCCTTGATCGAACGTCCACGTCCCTTGCATCGTCTGGTTTCGATCGGCGGTTTCAGTTTTCCTAGTGGTCACACGTTCGCAACGATCATACTTGTCTATTCGATCACGGCTCTAACAAAACGATTCGATTTTTCTCGAAAAAGTCAAATCACAATCGCTATTATCGGATGGTTGCTGATCTTATTGGTTGCCTTTACGCGGATATTCTTACACGTCCATTTTTTTCAGCGATACTATCGGCAGCCTCTTGTTAGCAACAGCCAGTTGGCAATTATTCACTGCAACCAGTGAACTTTTTAGAAAACACAAGAAACTATCTACTTAAAGATAAAAAAATACCAGGAAAGTTTTCTTAACATGGGGATGATACAGCCCCAATAAACTTTCTTGGTATTTTTTTGTCACATTAAATTAAATAAACATTGATGTTTTATGTTACACCTATTTAAGACATTTCAAATAGTAAAAATTTACAACTACTTATGCCTTACTACTATATTGGTTGATCTACAAGATGTAAAAAGTCCACTAATGGAAAAGCGCTCTTTTTGCTTGCTCCACTCTATTATTTGAATATTTCCTTTAGCCAATTTTCAAATAGTTTAGGCCAGACTGCCACGGCCTGTGACCTTTGTTCACTGTCTTTGGGTGCCGTTTCCTCGTTAGCTAAACTCATACCATGTGTTCCATGTGCAAAAATATGCACTTCACAATTGACCCCTACTCTCTTCAAGGATTTTACATAAGACAAGGTATTTTCAACAGGAACTACCGCATCATCATACACAGTCCAAATAAAAGCAGGCGGTGTTTGGTCTGAAACTTGTTTTTCTAATGAAACATCAAGCAGATCTTCTGCAGAAGCTTCATCACCTAATAAAGCTTTAAACGAATCTTCGTGGGCAAAGGCTCCGGTCGTGATCACCGGATAAGCAAGCGCCAATGCATTAGGCTTAATTTCTTCTGCAATGAACCCAGCAGAGGTCAACAATGGCTGATCCCATTTTGTAGCCAAATTAGCTGCTAAATGTCCACCCGCTGAAAAACCGAGGACAATGATTTTTTGCGGATCTACATAAAAATCAGCTGCTTTATCCCGAATAAATTTAACTGCTGTTGCTAATTCAAATAAAGCCGTTGGATAATGTGCTGGCGCACAAGAATAGCGCAAAACAAATACCTGACAGCCTAATGAATTCATTTTGACAGCGATCGGTTCCGCTTCTTTATCAGATGTAAAACGGTAACCGCCGCCCGGGCAGATCAGCACGGCGGGTCTGGTCCTCTCTAAATCAATTTCAGGGCTATTATCTAAAATATAGCCAGTCAGAGTTGCTTTTTTTGATAATGAAGTCAAAATTTTTTCAGTAAAGTATTTCAAACTTCCTCCTTACCTATAGAACAAAATTTAAGCAAACGTTTACTTCTAACCATCAGCCTGAATTATTCATACTTTTCGTTGCAGT
>NZ_AZFI01000251.1 GCF_001435755.1 Ligilactobacillus acidipiscis DSM 15836
AGCTATCAACAGGAAAAAGTATAGAACCTTAAAAATAATGCTAAACCTGTTGCCAAAAAGGTTAAGACTAGCTCAAGTACCAAGGCTTACACCGTTAAGCCAGGGGACACTTTAAGTGGAATCGCATCACGTTACGGAACTTCTGTAAATCGTTTAGCACAGTTAAATGGCATCGTTAATACTAATGCAATTTATCCAGGACAACGATTGACTGTTAATGGATCTGCAAAGGCAAAGCAAACTGCTGGGCGTTATAGAATCGTGCAACGTGGCGATAGCCTTAGTCGCATTTCAACATTGACTGGGTACTCAATTAGTTATTTGCAGTCAAAAAACGGTATACGCAATGCAAACTATATTTATCCAGGTCAGCATATTTACTACTAAAACAAAGCTCACTCCGTTTGGGGTGGGCTTATTTTTTTGCACTTTTTACGTTTAACTGTTGTTAGTTCAAAGATATGTAATATAGGGGCTGGTTATTTCAAAATAATAATTGTATTATTAAACAATAGGGGTGAAAATTATGATAGATGAAGTTAAAGTAAACATAATAATATCACAAAATAGTGAAAATCAACCAGGAAGTAATCCTCCACAACAAATAATACTTAATCCGTTATTAGTGTTAAGAACTGAATATATGCCGACTATGCTTTCTTTTGCAGTTACAAGTATTGTTAGCGGATTGGATTTAAGAAAAGAGCATACGATTGGAATGCGGATTATAAGAGTTGATTCAGAAGAAGAAGTTTTTTCAACTCATGGTAACCAAAAAATTCCAAATGTAAATCCTGACAATTTTATAATAAACGCTAATTTAAGTAACATTAACATTAAACAATCAACCGGAGGTCAGTATAAAGTAATACTCAGTATCGATGATAAAGACTTTAATCAAATTTTTTATATATTAAAGACGGATGAATGATATGAAGTATGTAGAAAACTTTACAAATGGTCCTCAAGACTACCATATATATAGTATACAAAATGATTATTCTAACCATAAAAATAACCACAAAACTGGCTTATTTATTGCGCTTTCAATTTTTAGTATTAGCATGTCGAATAATATAATTACTAACCAAGCAAATGTCGCAAATTTTAAAAATAGTTTAAATAAGCAAGAACAAGAGCTAAAAAATATGCAAAAACGAAACTATGGCTTTTATAATATACTTGAGGGGAATCAAGAAAGTGAAGTGTTGACTATGTCTGAAGTTACACAAAAGGACTTGAACGAAACAGAACGTTATTTTGACAATAAACTAAACGAACTAGGAAGTAATATAGAGGAGAAAATAGATAATTCAAGTCAATACTCAAATAAAGAAATATCTGATATCAAAACAAAGATAGCAACAATTCAACAAGATATAGCCAATTTGCCTGATAATTTAAAAGCATCTAAATGGGATTATTTTATAAAAAATATTGCAACTCCTATTGTTGTGGCTGTTATTACTGCATTGATCATTGGATTTTTACAGATTAAATAATGTAGTGTGTTTTAAAAAATGCTTAAAAAATTAGAAGAACAATACGAAACAATCAAAAAGCCCCGGAGCGATCCGAGGCTTGTTTTTTTAATTAGCACAAATTAAAAGGGCGGTCCATGTCGGATCGTCCTTATTTTATTATTCTATTTTTGACCTTGAAATTGACCCCGTTCTTATAAACTATAACAATGGCTAACGTGTACAATCTTTTGCTCTTATTCCTATTAATAAGACCAACAATAAACAACGAACTGTTACAATATTTATTGAATAAAATGGAAGGATCTGTGGGATAAATTTTATATATATGCTCTAAGCGTTGGTGTGTCAGTGCTTAGGGCTTTTTTAT
>NZ_AZFI01000252.1 GCF_001435755.1 Ligilactobacillus acidipiscis DSM 15836
ACTCAAAGCTCCTTCAGCTGTTTGGATCAAAGAAATACCATCTTGGGCATTACGTTTAGCTTGCTTCAAGCCACCGATCTGTGCCTTCATTTTTTCTGAGATAGCCAAGCCTGCAGCGTCGTCGCCGGCTTTGTTGATCCGCTTGCCGGATGAAAGTTTTGCCAAAGAATCACTCTTTGAAGCATTGGCTGCAGATAAACGTGAATATGTGTTCAATGCAGCTACGTTAGTATTAATTCTCATTGTTTGTTCCCCCAAATATTTTGTATTTTGTTGCTTACAAATATATATATCGGTCCAGTTTTAAATTGTTTAAGTCATTTTTTGAAATTTTTTCAAAAAGACATGTTTTAACGCCAAATATCCCTCTTTCTTAAAAAAAGAGCCGCATCTTTTGTGATGTGACCCCGTTCTTGTTATGAAATCAATTTAATACCAGTGATTCTTGACCCAATGTTTCTGTGCGTTAGCCCAACTGCCGTATCTTTGTTGGACATATTGAGCCGCAATTTTTTCTTGGTTGGCAGGTGAAAAATCACCATGCAAATAATTTTTATCTAGCTGATATTTACCAATATAGCGTCCATTTCGAGCATTATAGTTATTACTCGATTCATGCTGAATAATATAATCACGTGCACTTTTTTCTGCCCCAGCCAATGTTGGCTCTAAACTATTGCTAGAACTGGCAGAAGCGCCCTTATCAAGGTCAACATTCGCTAGTGACGTTATTGTTCCAGCATCATTGACCATAGAGGTCGGTTGCGCAGTCGAACTTATTTGCGGTCTTCCAGGAATAGTTAAGTTCTGTCCGGCTAGAATAAAATCCGGATCGTTTAACTGGTTAGCCTGAGCAACAGCTTGTGTAGTGGTGTGATATTTCTCTGCCAACTCAGAGACAGTATCGCCCTTTTTGATTTTGATCGTTTGTTGTACTGTTTCTAAAGCATCCGAAAACTCAGCTGCTTGCTGCGAATTAGATGCCTGTGTTGTGGCTTGCATCGTCCCATTATTATGAACTTGCAGGTCATTATTAACTAAATTCATTTTTAAAACCCGTTTCTTTCTTTAATTACTATCACGATTTCTAATTATATAGTTTTTTAGAATATTTGACAGTACCATTTTGACAATTAAAAAATCCGGTGGCATATACTTTTTAATATTGAACAAATAAACTGCTTTTACCCTACGATTATATACAAAAACGAACGAAAGAAATTACCTTACAAAAACAAGATGAACTTCCTTTACTTTCAGCTTGCGCTTTTTATACTTTCTCGCTTAATGACTTTCTCACCTATTAAATGAATATGACATTTATTGAGATTCGTGTCAATACTCCCTGCTATGATAAAAATGTCCTAATCTTTTTAAAATAAATTTTTTTCTTTCACATCTAATTGAAAATCAACCTACTTTGCTAGAATATAATGTGGTCGGTCTCGACCCGTTTTTGCGAAGAAATTAGTATATAAGTCTAAAATGTTAGCATGGAATTCGACAAGCAAATCGATTTTGCGAAGCCAATACTTTAGTAACAATACCAAACTTGTCAACCAAGGATTGACTATGTTTCCCTAGAAATTTGATCATTTACGTTTAGTTCTTCAACTTAAAATAAATAATCTCATCTACTACTAAGAATATTCGTATCGCATAAAAAAGCCATTTCAAAGTTAACGGGATCACAATATGTTGTATTTTCACTTGTTTTCCACAATAATTCTCTCATAATTATAATCTATCCCAGTCATTTTATCGGATAGTACAGTGCAAAAATTAAGCCCAATCTTTAATTTTTTTACTTCTTGAAATGTCAAATTAAGTTAGAAATAA
>NZ_AZFI01000253.1 GCF_001435755.1 Ligilactobacillus acidipiscis DSM 15836
AAGGGAAAAGTATGAATAATTCAGGTTTCTATCTCTACATATAATGGTTTACGATCAAAAATTAAATAAGGAGTGCAAATAGAGTGGAAGAAAGTAGTAAAAAATACATTAGTTGGCCTGTCTTGGCAATGATGGCTTTCGTGACTGTGATTGGTTTTGAAGATATTATGTATAACTTTAAAAATCAGGGTATGGGCGTCATTACTTCATGGATCATCATGATGTTTTTATATGTCGTTCCTTATGCTTTGATGGTTGGACAACTGGGTTCAGTTTTTAACAGTGAAGGCGGTGGGCTAAGTTCGTGGATCCGCGGTACTAATGGGGAATTTTTAGGCTATTTCACTGCATGGACTTACTGGGCCGCATCTATTCCCTATGTTGTTGACTCCGCACAATCGGTGATCGTTGGTTTTGGCTGGGCATTTACAGGAAGTTCGAGCTTTCAAAATAATATGCCAAATTCCATTTTTACTTTATTGACATTCATTGTTTTCATTATCTTTATCTTTATTCAACGTCATTTGTCAAACTCAATGGAAATATTGTCAACGATCGGTGGGTTTGCCATGTTTGGTATGACTGTTCTTTTCGTTTTTATGTCAATTGTTGGCTTGATCAAGTCAGGTGGTCATATGGCAACACAACCAATGAATATTCACACCCTTTTGCCAAAATTCGATTTAAAATACCTAACTACAATTGGCTTGTTGATTTACGCAGTTAACGGTGCCGAGCTAGTAGCCCCATTTGTCACGCAAATGCGTAAACCTAAAGTTGAATTTCCCAAAGCAATGATCACTTTAGCTTTAATGACGACCTTCCTAACGATTTTTGGTTCATTCTCGCTAGGCATTTTCTTTGATGCAAATCATTTGCCCAACGATTTGAAAATGAATGGTGATTACTATGCCTTTCAAGCATTAGGGCGTCAATACGGAGTTGGCAACGTATTTATGTACATTTATGCTTGGACTTCAGTTATTTATATGTGTGCTTTACTGGCCGTCCTTCTAGATGCAATGACTAGAATGTTGATTTCTGACACAGGTGAAAAATATATGCCAGCTTTCTTACGTAAGAAAAACGCTGACGGCTTACCGATCAACGGTTACATTCTGACTTGTACATTATCAGGTTTCATAATGCTCTTAGGTGTATTTTTGCCTGAAATGAATGATATCTTCAACTGGTTGCTTAATTTGAACGGAATCATCTCACCCGGTGTGACCTGCTGGATTTTTTACGCATTTATGAGAATTCGCAAAAATCCGGAGAAATATCCGTCTGAATATGTCTTTATCAAAAATGACAAATTTGGTTATATAGCTGGTTTGTTGTTGTTAGTCGTGACCGCTGCTGCTACTCTCTTTGGTGTAGCGCCCCAAGATGTTCCAGCTTATTCAGGTACTTGGTGGTATGAGTTGACTATAAACTTCATTGCTATTGTGATTTTAATTGGACTAGGTGCTATCTTACCATTGATCAGAAAACGAGAAGTTGAGTATGGGGTAGCGTTTAACAGAAAACAATGGTCAATCATGATTGGTACAACCTTGGTTGCTGTTATCGCCATGGTTTGGTTGGGCGGTACACATCTAGCCATAAAAATCGGTTTGATCATAACGATCGGCATCTTAGCAGTCCTGCTATTGTGGCTCGTGGGTCGTAAAAAACCAATTAATGTTAAACAAGAAAGTTAAAAAGTAATCGATTCAAAAGGCTCGGAGTTTTGAAATTTTTCAAGACTCCGAGCCTTTTATTTACCAAATATTACTATCCTGGATTATTCATAATTTTACCTTGAG
>NZ_AZFI01000254.1 GCF_001435755.1 Ligilactobacillus acidipiscis DSM 15836
CAACTGTACAACCAGTTTGAGCAAGGATCTCTTTCTTATCTTTTCCTTCACTCAATAATTTTTTGGCTTGGGGGATTTGTTTGCCGAATATTTTAGTTAAATTTGTAACTTTAACTTTTTCTGTCATTCTTTTTTACTCCTCCCTTTTTTATAAACGATACCAAACTATTATTTCAAATAAATACCCAATAAGTCAAATAATCTAATTCAAAACTAACTAAAAATAATTATCATACCAGTGGTTTTTCGTTATTATTCTCCCCGTTAATTTGATAGCTCAAAAATCACAATGACTAATATTATAGTAACTGTAACCGGTTATTACTCTCAAAAAATTGTCTCAAAAAATATGCCCTAAATTTCTATATTAAATTTTTTGAATTTATGGAGTTTACAAAACATTCGGTAAAAATTGGCCCTCAGGCGATTCAAATTTTTTACCTTAGTTACAAAAATAGGTATACTTATGACACATACTATTATTGATTACCGTTTAAAGGGAGGATATTACTATGCATTGGATATGGGTCTTGCTCGTTGGAGCCGTGATCGGTGCCATCGCTGGAGGCATTACTAGCCAAGGAAAATCAATGGGCTGTGCAGCCAACATTATCGCCGGTTTGGTTGGTTCTTCTCTGGGCCAAGCACTTCTTGGCGATTGGGGGCCTCAAGTCGCTGGAATGGCAATTATTCCATCGATCATCGGTGCCGTGATCATCGTTTGGATAGTTGCTTTTATTATTTCTAAAAGTAACTAAAATTAGTTAATGATATATATAAAAACTTCGCTCTACCATTTTGTGGTAGTAGCGAAGTTTCTTCTTTTACTGATTTAAAAAACTCTCATATTATTTTTCTGCAGCTAGGTTTGCTTGTTCCTGAGCTAACAGTTTTCTATCATAGATCCGTGCAAATGGATAGTAAACTAAGCCAGCAACAATTACGTTAACGAATGCTAAGATAACTGATCTCCAGTCACCACCAGTACCAAGGAAAGCACCAATACCAACAGGTGATGGCCATGGCATCTGTGCAATAATCTGGCTTGTAAGCCCAAGCTTAATGGACCAATATGTTAATGATGAAGTAACCACTGGGGCCAACATAAATGGGATCGACAGGTACGGGTTATACACAACTGGGGCACCAAAGATGATCGGTTCGTTAATGTTAAAGAACGCTGGTGCAATTGCAGCACGTCCTAAAGTCTTCAACTGAGCTGATTTAGCCATGAATGTCATAAAGAATACTAAACCTAAAGTAGCCCCGGAACCTCCAATAATAACAAACATATTATTAAATTCACCAGCAAAGATCATGTGTGCACCATGGGCGTTCAACGTCAAGTTGTTCAAAGTAATAGGTGTAATGAAAGCACCGATAATATTGGCACCGTGAATACCCAAGACCCACAACAATGAGATCAATAATTCGATGACAACGATCCCGAGCCAACTATTAGTCAAGTTCGTAACGAAACTAAATGGCATAGCGATCACATTGTAAATATCAGTATTAAATGCAATCAAGATCCCATCGATCAGCAAAACGACAAAAGAAATAACAAATGTTGGAATCAGGGCTGTAAAGGAATTAGAAACACCTGAAGGTACTTGTTCCGGCATTCTGATGACCCAATTTTTCTGAACAATAATTTGATAGATCTTAACCGCAAGCAAGGCCATGATAATACCAGTAAAGATACCACCAGTTCCCAACCGGTCTAAACCACCAGCACCAGATCTCCAGCCATTAATAACTGTTTCTGTTTTATTAGGGTCCGTCTGAAAACTACTTAA
>NZ_AZFI01000255.1 GCF_001435755.1 Ligilactobacillus acidipiscis DSM 15836
GGCTAGTACTTTGCCATTCTTTTAGCCGATTTTGTCAAATTGGCTAATTCTTCGCCTGTCTTTTAGCCGATTCCGATTGTTTGCAAACCAAGAAGTACTTAATAAAACGAAGCAGTCACATAAAAAGCCAGACGTTTCTCGTACTTACGAAAAACATGCCTGACTTTTATTTTTTTGTTATTAAAACATCACACTGAGCAGCCCTAGGAACGTAGGAAGTTACTGAACCAGCAAGCATTCGTTTGAACAAACTCATTTCAGTTCCGCCGATCACTAGCAAATCATTGTGATACTCAGGCTGAAAGTCATCTAAAATCACTGTTCTAGGATTGCCAAACCGCAGATGGACAAAGACTTGTTCTGGATCTAACCCGTCGTTTCGCAGTATTTTTTCCCTTAGTTCAGTTAAAAACTCTTCATTAGATTGTTCAATGTCATAGATGTCTTGACCATCGATCACAGTCTGGCCCCCTGCCTCATACTGTAATGAATTAATATCTATGACCCGCAAAATATCTAATCTTGCGTGATTGCGTTTCGCAGTGGCGACGGCTTTTTCCAAAGCCCGATCGGCACCTGCAGATTTATTGACCGCAACCAAGATTCGTTGATAGTTAAGTGTCATATCGTCACACGCCCCCTAAAATAAACTTATGTTTAACATCATACTCCATTTTCGTTATGAAAGCCATTTCAAAAGCTGCCTTTGACTTATTTATGACTCAAATTTGCTACCATCATGATGATCGATAAGACCGTGATCACGATCCCCAACCAGTTGCCAAAAACTAATTTAAGCTCGTGGCGGCGTAAACGGTGACGAGCATACCAACTTTTAATACGCTGCCGTTTTTGCCATAAGATCCACGCTCCAACCAACCCGCCACCGACAAAAATAATAACATTAAGTACACTGCTGGCTTGCTTAGGCAAAGCATCTAAGATCCGTCCAAACACATCGCCTAATACTAAGTTATTAAAAGAATGGAGAACAATCGACCACTTGATCCCAAATTTAAGCGCAACAACCGCCAGAATCAACCCGATACCAAATGCGAACGGTGATTGCATAATATTAAGGTGATAAAGTCCAAATAAGCCGGCTGACAATAAGATAGCTGCACTGATCCCATAAGGCTGAACACTACGCAAGACAAAACCACGGAAAACGATCTCCTCTGTGATCGGCGCTAAAAATCCTGAATAAAGAAACATCGACCAAGTCTCACTGCCTGCACTAGCGGATTTCAGCTCGGCATTTGCCGTAAAACCCAACTGATTCAATAAGGATTCTAAACCATTTGAGTAAACCGTAAATATTAGTTGGATCAATAACATCAAAGCAACTAAACTGACAAACTTTTGCCAGGTCATCCGCGAACGTCCAGTTTGAAAAAAAGTTTTTCTCAGTCGTGGTGAAGTCGCAACAAAAATGACAAATAACCCCGCCGCGACAGCTACAAAATAAGGTGAACCAATTTGGTCGATCTTATCGCCGTGCATGAGTTTGGGATCATAAAATACTTCGACTAACACGGCAATCGTCGCCATGAGCTGGAACACGATGGTGTAAACTGCTCCGATCAGCCAAACTTTTTTGACTGAGCGTTGATACTCTTCCCGCTCAAATACACCGATGAAGCGCACCTGATCACCACTTTCGTTAATTACTAATATTCATGATTATAATCTTATCACAACAAGCGATGCAACCAAAAGACAAGCGTTTCATAGTCGGGTTGCGGCAAACAAGAAGTTCCGTTTATCCAACTTAAACAGC
>NZ_AZFI01000256.1 GCF_001435755.1 Ligilactobacillus acidipiscis DSM 15836
TTAAATTTTACAATCTGCCTTATTTAAAAAGCGTCAAATTGTCTGTTCAGAAAGATCTGAAGATAGACAATTTGACGCTTTTTGGTTATAGGCTCAAAAATGAATTGTTGCTATAAATTATACTGACTATTCTTTTACCGTATCATTTAGTTCCTTGGCCTGATAAAAGTCCGGGAAGACGTGAGCACTCTTGATTCCCCAATAATAAAAACCAAGGGATGCAATAATAATCACGACAAAGTCCCAAGGATATGGGATCCAATTGATACCGTTAAATTGGTGACTGCCAATGTAGGACATGATTGAAATGAAAATGAGATAAAAAATCATCCACATACTTGACCAAAATGCTTTCCGGGTATTCACATAACCAGCTCGGTACTCGTAATAAAAGTAGAATGGTAATCCTAGTAAAATAACCAAAATAACTTCAACGGTTGTTGGCCACATTGCCCAATATACGGCAAGTGAAGCCAAGACAAACGAAAGCGGTGCCATCCAATTTAAATGCTTTAACTTAACAGGACGTTTAAAATCTGGTGCCAATTTTCGAAAGGCAACCGCTGTTACCGGCCCGGTTAAGTACGCAATTAAGGTTGACGTACAGATAACCGTTGCCAAGGTTGCCCATGATCTAAATACAGAAACCATCAGCATACTTAGAACCAGGTTAACAATCATCGCAACACGGGGAATCCCATATTTTTGATTGATCTTACCTACGAAACTCGGAATACGCTGGTTACTTTCCATCGCGTAAAGTGCTCGGCCAGTTGATGCGGCAAACGAGACACCGGTTCCGACGGGTGAAACAAAGGCATCCATGTAAAGCAGAACGGATAACCAGCGGATTCCCAACATAATTGCCAAGTCGGCAAATGGGGAATTGAAGTTAATACCACTCCATCCGTGTGCTGCAACCGCGGATGGCTTAATTGCCGTTATAAAGACACTTTGAAGGACAATGTAGATAATCCCACTAATCAAAAGTGAAATAAAAATGCCATGACCGATATTTTTATTTGGGTTTTCGATTTCACTTCCCATATTAATAACCGTTTGAAAGGCATTGAACGAGAAAATAATACCGGCTGATGAAGTAGCCGCAAAAATCGGTGCTGACCCGTATGGCATAAATTCGTGGAGTGAATGGCCATAGTTTTCGGGATGAAAACTGGCAATTGTCAGCATAATAATGGTTAGCGTTGGTACCCCGATCTTAAAAACTGAGATTAAACTGGTAAAACTGGTTAGAATTTTAACTGACCAGAAGTTCAAAAGAGTGAAAACCAACATGAATAAGAAAACCACCATTAATCCTGCTGTGGTAATGGTGCCATTTTTCAAGAACTGATGGGTCCAGTTTGCCCACGACCACGGCCATGAACTCATATATTGAACGGCAGCAACAGCCTCTATTGGAATTAACGTAATTAACGAAATCCAATTGGCCCATGAAGAAATAAATCCCAGAAGCGGTCCGTGGGAATATTGTGCGTATCGGCTCATCCCGCCGGCTTCCGGAAACATTGCGCCAAGTTCAACATAATCGTAAGCAATTGCGGCAATGACCGCACCCCCGATGACCCATGAAATAATAGCAGCGGGGCCTGCTATTTTCGAGGCTTCCCAAGAACCGAAAAGCCAGCCTGATCCAATTAAGGAACCAAGCGTTAACATTACAAGTTGAAATAATCCAATCTTAGTCGTTTTGTCAGAATCCATTTGTACCTCCTATTTGCAGTGACAACCAGTGTAACAAATGAGAAAATTATT
>NZ_AZFI01000257.1 GCF_001435755.1 Ligilactobacillus acidipiscis DSM 15836
ATTCGTTCAAGTTATTTCTTGCAATCTGCCCATTTAATTATCCTCCAAAATAGTGCTTTTCATTACTGTTGTGGTCGGCTGAAGTTCTTTAATGCAGCTAAATATAAAGAACCACCAATGATTGCAATAATTCCGCCAATCCAACCCAAAAACGGAATAAGTGCAATTGCGCCACCAACGATTAGTAAAACACCTGGTGCAGTATTTACTCTTGAATCGCCTTTATAATAAATTAATGCAATGATGCCTAACGCTAAAATGGCAATTTTTAAAATGTTTAACAGAGCCACTGTACCTGATGTGCTTGTTGCTGATCCAGTTGCCGCATCGCTTAGGGCGCCACCAGCGACAAACCAGCCCCCAAATAATAAGATGATTCCGCCAACTAATCCCACGATTCCGTTGGTAAGCGCTAAATTCTTTGTCTTCATGCTGAAGTTCCTCCTCTTTTAACAGCTTTTAATGTCGATCAGCTTATTGGACATAGTTTTTTAGTATTCTCTAGCAATATTAATTCTTATCGTGATTTTTCTGTGTCTGTGCGAGAAGTTCCTTATACTTATTAATTTCTGAGTTAAAACGGTCTGGTATATCTTCATTTGGGTGTAACTTTTTCCAGATGAAAATTCCAATCATTGACCAAAGGCCTGCACGAATTAAATCCTTTAGTTTGAGATGTCCCACTGTCATGAATTTAACGAACTTATTTAAAATCCAGTACATAATAGCGATAATAATTATTAACCATGTGAGAATAATAGACATATCTTCCTCCTAGTTATAGTAATAATAATTTCTACGATGTTTTTGTTTGATGGTCTGACCGACGTACAGTTGTGTACCAGAGTCTCCAAGACCATCTTTATATACATGAGTGATACCAGTGCTACTATCATCTAATCTATAAAGCATACCGTAATCAGTTTTCCACCCGTAAGCCATTCCCTGTGAAGTTTCTATAGACGAATATGCAGAGCCAACGTATTTTTGTAAAGTTTCGACGTCTTTTTGCCCAAAAACCTTAGCAAATGATTTGAGTTGGCCTTTGTTTACCCTTTTCTTGCTAGATTCTTTGGCTTCAGTCTGATCTTTTTTTATAGCGGCTTTATGAATTTCATTAGGAGATCCATCGAACAACTTATCATTTTCAAAATCTAAGTCATCAGATCCGTACATAAGCGTGCTTGAGTTCTCTTCTGTAGGCTTTCCCATGATAGCAGTGACCTGTGATTTAGTCATGCCAAGCTTAACTTTACTGAAATCATACTTTTTAGAACTAGATGATTTAGAAGAATGGCTTTGAGACGTTGAGTCTGTTGATTTTTTACTTGTAGTAGAGTCGCTATTTACCGAATTATAATTATTGCTCTCTGAAGAACTTTTTATGGCAGGGTCGAATATTATACCGATTACCATAAACACAAGAGATACAAGCAGTGATAATAGTCCGTACTTAAAAGAATGTTTGGTATCTTTATTTGTTAAAAATTTTAAAGTTCCCCGTCCAATAAAATACAGAAAAGCTATGAATGAAATTAAAAATACTGTATTAATAATCGCTGTCATAATTCCTCCAAATTAATGTTTTCTAATAGATCCCGTTCGTATAAGTAAACATAAGCGCTTGAGCTTTTTATGACTTCCTATCTGGTCAAGAACTTGTTAAAATAACGAAGCCAGTTCGTGTGGTAACTTGAAAAAATCTAAGAAGTCTAAAACATCTTCTTGTTTGCTCCAACCGTATTCCTCGGGGTTAGAAACAGT
>NZ_AZFI01000258.1 GCF_001435755.1 Ligilactobacillus acidipiscis DSM 15836
TATTTCTAACTTAATTTGACATTTCAAGACTTTTAATCAAAATTAGTAGTTACTTGACTATTTATTAGATCCAGGCAATTTGATCACCTGCCCAGGATTAATAACACTAAAATCGACTTCCGGGTTTTCGGCTTCAATTTGTTCAACTGAAAATCCAAAATCATCGGCAATACTACCTATTGAATCACCAGTCTTAACAGTATAAGTCTTTTCTATTTTCTCCTTAGCCGAAGATGCTGCTGTAGATTTACTTTTCGCTTGACCCTTAGCACTTGTCTTCTTATTTTTTTGTGCTTTTTCTCTTGCCGATGCAGGCAGTTTTATCTTCTGCCCCGGGTTAACAACACTAAAATCAACACCTGGATTTTCACTTTGAATATCCTCAACTGACAGTCCCTTATCATTAGCTATACTACCAAGAGAATCGCCAACTTTCACAGTATAGCTCGTACCTCGATCTTGCTTTGCTGTTTGAGCAGTGTCATTAGCCACCGAACTCTCAGTTTTGTGTTCCTGTTTATTCACAACGCTAATACTATTGTTTTTAGCTGAATTTTCAGTATTATCCTTGCCCTTTTGTTCCGTAATTTTAATTTGCTTTTTAAAAGCTGGCTTTTCCTTAAACATTTTTTCTGTAAAAAATGACACCGGATGAGCTACAGACTCAACTACAGTCGCACTGCTTAATGAAACTAACCCAAGCCAGATAAAACCTAAAAGGCAAAAAGTGACTAATACTTTGGATCCAAGTGAAAGCCGGTGACTATCCTTATTTTTCTTTAACCCTTCAGAAACCCTGATGCGTTCTTTTCTGGACATAGAAAGACCCTTTTTAAAAACTTCAGTTTCCAAGTTTTTCACAGAATAGTCCATTTGAACTTGTCTTTGCTCGTCTTTATACTTTTTCTGCTCTTTTTTAGGCAGCTTTTTAAACCATTTAGAAAACTTATTATACTCTGGAATGATTTTCTCAGGTGGACCATAAGCTTTTACTTCACCGTAGTTTAACCAAATTACTCGATCACACCACTCCTTGATCGTTCTCATATCATGAGAAACAAGTAAAATCGTTTTTCCCTCATCTCGAAATTCAAACATTTTATTTTTTGATTTATCTACAAATGTTTTATCGCCAACAGAAAGAGCTTCGTCTACGATCATAATATCCGGATTTTGGTGAACCATAATAGAAAAACCAAGTTTAGCTTTCATACCAGAAGAATAAGTTTTTACAGGTTGATCAATAAAAGGACCCAGCTCAGAAAAATTAATGATATCGTCCATCTTTTCATCAATTTCTTTGTTGGTCATCCCCATCATTAAAGCCTTAAGACGAATGTTTTCACGACCAGATAAATTTTTTTGCATACCAGCATTAGCAGCAATAATGGAAACATCCCCATTAATTTCCACTTTACCGGTCGTTTGCGAGATTTGTCCGCTGATAATATTAGACAATGTAGACTTACCAGCACCATTTAGTCCAATGACACCAACACATTCACCATCTCTAATTTCAAAACTTACATTTCTTAAAGCCCAAAATTCTTGTTCGTCTTGGGTACTGACCCCAGCAAGGGATTTTGCCTTATTTTTGGTATCCTTAGTCGGTAGCAGCTCAAATTTTTTTGTTAGATATTCAGCTTTTATTTTTACTTTTTTAGAATTCATGTGACATCCCTAATTATTTTTTTACTATATTACTATACATGTAAATCAAAACTCGTCGTTTGTAAAATTAAGTTAGAAATA
>NZ_AZFI01000259.1 GCF_001435755.1 Ligilactobacillus acidipiscis DSM 15836
TTAAGTAATTCAAAATTTTATTTCTTTATTTCCTTGTTATTCTAACAGTGACAAGCTTTAAGCCGCTTTTTGAGTATCCCCCCCTTAAAGCACCACTGTTACTATTTTCGTTTAGTCAAAATTGTGAACCTGAGTTGCCAGTCTGTGCCTTGCATGCTTGTCAACCAGGTCTTGCCGGAAGTAGTTGAATGTCAAGAGGAAGAGCGTAGCGGCTCTTGACATGCAACTACTGGAGGCGAAATAATTCCTGCAAGCATCCAGGTCAGACTTCGGGACACAAAAAAACACTTGCCTCTCCAGACAAGTCAGTTAAAATGAGATTACCACAAATCACCAACTGAAAAGAGGAGATACAAGTGCTAATTCCATTTATAACTTATCTGTTTAAAATTATCAAGTTTTTATGCGAACATATTGACCAACAATCTCAAAAAATTCATGAACTTGAAGAAGAAATCAACGCCTTTAAAAAATATTCTAAAAAGCCTCAGTTTGATAAACCGGCTGACCTTGATTTCCAGAAATTAACAATCGACAAACTGCCGAAAGTGGTTAAAGCAGAAACCGTTGATTACCGTCAATTACTACAAGAAAAATTCCAACTCACTGGTAAACCGATCAAACCAATCGTGCGTCATGGTCAAAACCAAGGCCCGGCAGCAGACTCCGTCTGCCCACATTGTGGTGCGCCACAGATTTATCTCTATCAAAACAATGGAGCACAAGGACAATTAGTTTGTAAAATTTGTGGTGAACGTTTTATTGCACATAAGAAACACTCAAAAGATATCGAGCTATTATGTCCCCACTGTGAACGGCGAATTTATAAGATCAAAACACGCAAGGACTTTGATATTTATCGTTGTCCACACACCGATTGCCCTTATTACCAAAAAAGATTAAGCAAGCTTTCTAAGAAGGAACGCAAACTTTTTAAAAGTGAACCAAATCGTTTTAAAATGCGTTACATCTACCGTCAGTTCCATCTTAAGCTGGCAGATCTAGAACAAGACAGTGACATTCCCACACGAGTTAACTTAAATAACATTCATAGTTCACCCCAAGTCTTAGGACTGATTTTGACCTACCATGTTAATTATGGGATGTCAGCTGAAAAAACTGCCGCACTCATGTATGACGTCCACCAGGTTAAAATCTCTGGTCAAACTATTCGGAACTACGCACGCTCAGTCGCAGCTTATGTGAGACCCTTTACTGATCACTATCCATACCAGCTGTCCGATCAGTTCTGTGGTGATGAGACTTACATCCGAGTTTCAGGAAAGTGGCACTACATATACTTCTTCTTTGATGCCACTAATAAAATTATTTTGTCACATCGTGTCAGTCCACATCGTGATACTAAAACCGCGATTCAAGCTATCTTTGATGTCATTCGACGTCTGGATCCACTTCCAGCAGATTTAAACTTGATCGTGGATGGTAATCCCATTTACAAGTTAGCCCAGGCCTTTTTTAAAGAAAATGGTTTCCCTTTTAAAATCTCGCAAGTCATTGGCTTAACCAATGAAGATGAGGTTTCGCGCCAATATCGACCTTTAAAACAGATTATCGAGCGCTTAAATCGCACTTTTAAAGGTAACTATAAAATGTTGGGTGGTTTTAATTCAGACGCTGGCTCGATCGCTCATGTGGCACTTTTTACCACTTATTTCAACTTTCTGCGGCCACATTCAAAGCTTAAAGACAAACATGTTCCGGTTCAAATTCCTGAGCTAAAAACAT
>NZ_AZFI01000026.1 GCF_001435755.1 Ligilactobacillus acidipiscis DSM 15836
AGTGTTGCACTTAACTTGACAATTGAGGAAGAACAAAATTAACAGCGTTGTGCAATAAATAAACTTTGGGGCAAGCTGGGGCGGTTTTTCTTTTTGACCCTACTTTTGATAATGTATATTATGTAAACTAGAATAAAGAGAAAAAATGACTGACCCCCCTCAGATTTACTGATTTCAAATAACCAACAATGTCTCCAAAACGCTAATTTAAACAACAAAAATAGTAAAATTACTAAATAAAGTCTGTAAAAACTACAGCTTTTTAATTTTCTTGAAAAATTAGTAAACAAGTTATTAATGCTGGTAATTTATTAATGCTAGTAATTAAATTTATATCATTAATTTGTTATAGCTGATTTTTAGTCAAAAAAATAAGGACAGCTTTTGCAATATCTTAACTGTAAAAGCTGTCTAAATGCTAATTATTGATCGCAACGCAGATGTTTATTTTTGCTGCTTAAACATAGCTGGGTTGAATGCCCAAATCAATTAAATCTTCTTTGGATACTGAATAACGGATAGCTGATTCATCACCATTTTCAACTTTTTGAACCCATTTAGGTTCCCACAAAGATTCGTGGCCTAATGCGACTATATCGAACGATTTACAGGCTTTTTCGGCTTCCTGGGGAGTTTTTACGCTACCAACAACTATTAACGGGAATGCACCAGCTACACGATCTCTGATGACTTCATTCACGATCTGACTGGAATTTTGATCACGAAGCGATGTCCGCCAAACGTCGCCTTGTGAAACATGCAGATAATCGATTTTAGTTTCTTTTAACCTATCTATAAACTCAAGTGTATCTTCTAAAGTTATTCCTGGTTTTTCAATTTCTTCTGGTGAAATCCGATAGCCGAGCAAAAATGGCTTCTCAGCATATTGCTTGATTACCTGTGTAGCTTCTTCGATGACGGCAAGTGGAAAACGCATTCTCTTTTCTAATGAACCGCCCCACTTATCTGTCCGTCTATTGGAGTGTGGTGAAAATTGGAGTGTGGTGAAAAGAATTGCTGCAGCAAATAAGTATTTGCGCCATGCAACTCAACTCCGTCAAAGCTGGCTTCAATTGCCCTTTTTGTAGCTGCACCAAAATCTTTGATCGTTTGTATGATTTCATCTTCTGAAAGTGCACGCGGTTTTTGTGAATCTGCTCGCAGTGCGGGAATGTCACTGGCACTAACCGGTTGCTTTCCTCTTAAAATCGCACTGCTTGACATTCTTCCAGCGCAAAATATTTGTACGATCGCTTTTGTACCGTTTCGTTGTATGCTGCGAGCTAATTTATTTAAACCAGGTAAAAATCTATTGTCGGCAATGCTTAGTTCACCCTCAAAGCCCTTACCAAGCGAATTCACATTGGCAACAGCAGTAATGAACATACCCGCCCCGCCGGTGTGCTGTGCGTAATATGCTGTTTCATCACTAGTAACAGTACCGTCTTCAAATGACATGCGTTCAGTCATCGGCGGGATCACGATCCGGTTTTTTAACTTGATGTCTTTATTTCTAAAAGTATATGGTTGTAAAAATGTATATTCGGCCATCTGATAACCTCCCTGTCTCATATGATAAAAGTACAGTTATCGTTTTAGTTAAAGCAAAAGGCCTTTAAACCTGTGACCTATCTTGTGCTAGCATATAATCGATTGCAACCACTAATCCGACAACTAAGATCTCGTTATTCAACGAATCTTCACTGTCTTGTTGCTCTAAAATGGTTATCTCGTATGCATCACCCCAAGATAATATTTTTTTATGGATAGTTGCAATTTCTTCATTCTTGTTTAAAATAGAAAAATTCATTTCGAAAAGATCGCCTTTAACAGTAATGTTTTGCGGGCTAAATGTATAATGTGGTCTTAGTAAGGAAAGTTCTTTTTTTATTTCAACTGTTGGGTTGTTGCGTGATTCAATGATAAATTTAGGTAAAAAGGCAAGAACTTTTTTAGTGATCTGTGCTACTATATTATGCTGTGCGTCTTGAATTTCAAAAGTTTTAGGAGCATTAAATAGACTACCTTTAATGTAATAATGGATTTGGTTGTCATTGTCTCGCACGGTGAATTTCTCAGCAGCGCTAAAAACTTTTTGTTTAACATATAGTTGTTTCATTTTGATTTCTCCTAAGAATAATAGTTGATTAACTACCTTTAAGTTTAGCACGCAACTCTTTTCAAAAATACTATTATTTAGTTTGCTATACACAAAAAGCTGGGAATATAACATTCCCAGCTTAATTCTTATTTAAATTTCTGTTGAGTCTGAATTATCTTCAACTTTATTTTGTACCCAGACTGGAGTTCCCTGGGTTTCAACATCTAAAACAAATGAACCATTTGAATAACGATCATTGCTTGGATGCTCGAATGGATCAACGGTAATAACTTGATCCTTGTTAGTTGTAATATACAATTTACTATTAGGTTGTAATAACGTCGTCAGCTGAACACGATGAGGATTTTTCTTGAGTTCACGTAAAATTTGAACACCACGTCGTGCCCTTGTTGTTTGGGGAACTTCAGCAACTTTCATTCGCTTGAATGAACCACGTTGTGTGATAAGAGCTAAATCGTCTGTTTCATGAACAAGTGTCACACTAGTCAGGCGATCTTCTCTGAGATCCATAGCTTTAACACCTGCTGCCTTTGTTCCGCTTGTTGGAACTTCATCTAGTGTATAACGAAGTCCATAACCGCCATAGGAAGCGCAAAGAACTTGCAATGCAGAATCATCATTTTTTTGATAAGAGATCAAAATTATCTCATCGGACGCAGTCTTTAATTTCATAAACTTGCTGGCACGTGATTTGTAGGATCTTCCGGGTTTTAAATCAGCGAGTTCAGTTTGCTTAATAAAGCCCTCTTTAGTTGCAAAAACAAACTTGCCGCCCTGTTTTAAATCTTTAAAACAATATGCAGAAATGACATACTCATCATTTGCCAGACCGACAGTTTGCGAAAGATGCTCTCCTGTATCTTTCCAGCGAGCTTCTGTTACATCATGAATAGGCCGATAGATGACGTTTCCTTTATTGGTAAACATGAACAGATGATCTAACGTATTGACGGTCGCTGAAAAAATCACTCGGTCTTCATCTTTTAGCCCGTTTTCAGAAGGACCAGAAGCCTTAAACGACCGAAGGGACGAGCGCTTGACATAACCATCACGTGAAACTAAGGCTTTCACATCTTCTGCTGCTACCATAACTTCAGTTTCAATGGTCAATGATTCTATCTCTGCTTGGATCTCGGTTAACCTTGGAGTTGAATATTTTTTATCAACGGCTTTTAATTCTTTTTTGATCACCTTATCCAATTCTTGTGGATCAGCCAAAATTTTCTGATATTTTGCAATTTGCTTTTCTAATTCTTGTGCTTCTTTTTCCAGCGCAGTCACATCGGTATTTGTTAAACGATATAACTGCAAAGAAACAATTGCTTCTGCTTGCTTTTCACTAAAGTCATATTTCGTGATCAAATTTTGCTTGGCATCACGTTTATTTTGAGACGAACGGATCGTTTTAATAACGTTGTCTAAAATAGAGAGAGCTTTGATCAGACCAGCAACGATATGTTCGCGCTCTTGGGCTTTATTTAGGTCAAATTGAGTCCGTTTAGTAGTAACGTCACGTTGGTGATCGATGTATGCTGAAAGGATCGCTTTCAAACCAACATGTTCAGGACGCTTTTTATTGATCGCGACCATGTTGAAATTGTAGGAGATCTGTAAATCGGTGTTTTTAAAAAGATAATTTAAAATACCTGTCGCATTTGCATTTTTCTTAAGCTCGATCACGATCCGCAAACCCTCACGATCTGTTTCGTCACGAACTTCGGCGATTCCTTCAACTTTTTTCAAAAGACGTAATTCATCGATCCGTTTGACTAATATCGCCTTATTAACTTCATATGGGATCTCTGTTACGACGATTTGCTGTTTTCCGCCGCGTAATTCTTCAATTTCAGTCCGAGAGCGTAAAATCGTTTTTCCTCGCCCAGTTTTGTAGGCTTGTTTGATCCCGTCTATTCCCTGTAAAATGCCGCCAGTTGGAAAGTCAGGACCTTTTACAAATTTCATTAGATCATCTAACGTAGCATTTGGATGATCTAATAGGTAAATTGTAGCTTCAATTGTTTCTCCCAAATTATGAGTTGGGATCTCAGTTGCATACCCAGCGGAAATACCCGTAGCTCCGTTGACTAATAAATTAGGAAAACGGGCTGGCAAAACAGTTGGTTCATACTCTGTATCATCAAAATTTAAGACCATTTCAACGGTCTTTTTATCAATGTCTTTTAGCATGTCACCAGCAATTTCAGATAAGCGCGCCTCGGTATAACGCATAGCAGCAGGTGGGTCACCGTCCATTGAACCATTGTTACCATGCATTTGAATCAGTGGTTCACGTAGTTTCCAATCCTGACTGAGGCGGACCATCGCTTCATAGATCGATGAATCACCATGCGGATGAAAATTACCCATCACGTTTCCGACCGACTTAGCTGATTTTCTAAATGCTTTATCAAAGGTATTGCCATCTTGGCCCATTGCAAACAGGATTCGCCGCTGAACAGGTTTTAAACCATCACGGATATCAGGTAAAGCACGTTCTTGGATAATATACTTAGAATAGCGTCCGAATCTTTCCCCCATGACAGCTTCAAGTGATAATTCCTGAATATTGTTATGTTCTGTAGTCGCCACGTACTTTCACCCCTCTACTTGTTATTTTTGGTTTGAGCTAATTTATCATCAAATAGTGTTTCACTTGTTTCTTCATTCGTAAGCTTTTCACCATGAGCACCTTCTACGGCAACCGTATCTAATAAACTGCCGTCTTCTTCCAGTGAAAATTTCACGTTTTTTTCGATCCATTTACGACGCGGCTCAACTTTATCGCCCATTAATGTTGTGACACGTTTCTCAGCCAAGGCGCCATCATCGATCTTCACACGAACCAAAGTCCTTGTTTCTGGATCCATAGTCGTTTCCCATAATTGGTCAGCGTTCATTTCTCCTAAACCTTTGAAACGTTGGAGTGAATATCCTTTGCCCATTTCTTGGCTGACTTTTTTTAGTTCCTCATCAGTCCAAGCATATTCAATGACCTGTTTTTTCTTAACTGTCTTTTGTAATTTATACAAAGGCGGCAAAGCAATATAAACCCGTCCAGCATCGATCATTGGTCGCATATATTTATAAAAGAAAGTTAACAGCAAGATTTGAATATGAGCTCCGTCGGTATCTGCATCAGTCATGATCACGATTTTGTCATAATTAGCATCTTCCAGGTTAAATTCTGCCCCGACTCCAGCACCGATCGTATAGATCATGGTGTTGGTCTCTTCGTTTTTGACAATATCTTGGAGTTTAGCCCGTTCTGTATTAAGTACTTTACCTCTTAAGGGCAAGATCGCTTGAAATTTGCAATCTCTACCCTGCTTCGCTGAACCACCGGCAGAATCACCTTCGACTAAAAATAGTTCATTTTTCTTAGCATTTTTCGATTGAGCTGGTGTTAGTTTACCTGAAAGAAGCTGGTCTTTTTTACGTCGCTTCTTTCCATTACGACTTTCGTCACGGGCTTTACGAGCTTCTTCACGTGCCTCTCTAGCGCGCAACGATTTTCTCACTAGGTCTTGTGCGAATTCTCCGTTTTCCATCAGATAGTAATTGAGTTGTTCAGCCACGATACCATCGACGATGGTTCGCGCTTCTGGAGTACCTAATTTTTCTTTGGTCTGTCCCTCGAATTGAAGCAACTCCTCAGGTACTCTTACCGAGATCACTGCGGACAACCCTTCACGGACATCGCTGCCTTCCATATTTTTATCTTTATCTTTTAGTAATCCAACACTGCGGGCATAGTCATTAAAAGCTTTGGTCCAGGCAGAACGCAGACCGGCTTCATGAGTCCCCCCATCCTTGGTGCGAACGTTATTAACAAACGACAACACGTTTTCGGAGTACCCATCGTTATATTGTGCAGCTACTTCCACTTCCATACCTTGTTTGGAACCATCAAAGTACATAACGTCACCGATAGTTTCTTTATCTTCATTCAAATAAGAAACAAATTCCTTGATTCCTTCTTCATATAAAAAGATATCTTGCTGGTCGTTACGTTCATCGGTCAATGTGATCTGGACACCTTTTAACAAATAGGCTGATTCTCTCAAACGTTCAGCTAAAACGTCATAGTGATAATGCGTTGTGGAAAAAATTGTCTGATCAGGCTTAAAGGTTACTTTGGTTCCGCTCGGTCGCTTAGTTTTGCCGATTTTACGTAAAGTACCGATTGGTTGACCACCATCTTTAAAATCTTCCTCATATTCGATCCCATCGCGGACCGTATTGACAGTTAAACTGGAAGACAAGGCATTGACGACTGATGCACCAACACCATGCAATCCACCTGAAGTTTTATAACCGCCTTGTCCGAACTTACCTCCGGCATGCAAAACGGTAAAAATCACCTCAACAGTTGGGATACCAGTAGAATGCATCCCAACAGGCATGCCTCGGCCATAATCACATACGGTGATCGACTCATCAGCATGAATCGTCACATCAATTTTTTTACCATACCCTGATAGTGCTTCATCCACCGCATTATCTACGATCTCATAAACTAAGTGGTGTAAACCATGGGTATCAGTAGATCCGATATACATCCCAGGCCGCTTTCTAACTGCTTCCAGCCCTTTTAAGACTTGAATCGAATCATCATTATATTTAGGTTTTGTCATTGAACTTTCAAATCCCTTCCGGTTAAACAAGTAAGATCATTACTTACGATGATCTGACAAACTTTTTCTATCATAACCCATATATAGCTATTCTGTAAAGTAACACTCTTGCTATACAGCCCGAAACGGCGGTCTTTAACAGCAAGGAACATTGTCTAAGTATAAAATAAATTAAGCTCATTTGGGTAATTTTTCTTATAAAAACGGGGTATAATTTAAATTGCTCCAAGCACAATAAACTGCTAGAATTAAAAGGCAAGATAAAGGAGGCAAAAAATGTGGATCTAAATATTATTTGGATGCTCCTAATTGGCTATTTACTTGGTTCTATACCATCCGGTGTCTGGATCGGCAAGATTTTCTTTAATAAAGATATTCGTAATTACGGTAGTGGTAATATGGGAACGACTAATACTTTTCGGGTTTTAGGCAAAAAAGCTGGGGTAGTCGTTTTGTTGATCGACATGCTGAAGGGTTCTGCAACTGCTTTGCTCCCTATGTTATTCCAGTCAAATGCGAATGCCTTATTGATCGGGCTAGCAGCAATCTTTGGTCACGCCTTTCCAATTTTTGCTAAATTCAAGGGAGGCAAAACAGTTGCGACTAGTGTCGGTGTTTTGCTGGTCTATAATTGGCAGTTTTTCTTATTGGCTTGGGCGATTTTCTTGATAACCATTTATTTGACAAGTATGGTCAGTGTCGCCAGCATGATCGGCTTTTCATTGATCACGCTTAGCTCTTTGTTTTATCAAGATTGGATCTTAACTACTGTTGCATTTGTTTTGACTATCTTCGTTTTTGTCAGACATTGGGGGAACATTTCCCGGATCCGTCAAGGCAAAGAAAATATGGTTCCTTTTGGTTTAGGTTATCGGGCTCGCCAGAAACGTGAAAAAGATAATAAATAAAAAGATAAGTTGTGTAGTCACTCGAAAACTTGAGTAGGACTCCAACTTATCTTTTTTGTTAAAAGAGCGAAACTGAAAAGCCGGCCTTAAACTCCTGGTGGGATGCCAATTTATTAATGGCAAACTTGTGGGTCAACTCACCATCGGCATCTTGTGGGTCAGCTAAGCCCCACCATGGTTCGATACAAACAAATTGACCATCTTTAGGATAGGCAGACCAGATACCAACATACTTGGCATCCTTAGTACCAACTTGGATACCATGCTTTTGCTTTGTATCTTGTAAAGTAATTTTTGTCGGTTCTTGTTGCAAGTTGTAGATCAATGCATCGTTTTTAAATAATTCACGGCTGACTGCCAACCGGTTTTCGTTAACATCAAATTCATGCATTGGGTCGGTCAAACTATTTGCCAAAGGAATTTTCTTTCTGGTTTTAGCGGGAGCAAATGTTAATTCGTAGTCTGTATATTTTTCGTTTGGCATCAACGGAGCCTTAAAGGCTGGGTGAGCTCCCAGTGCAAAGAAGAGCTCCTGCTCATCAGCTGGGTTGTAAACGGAATAATCCAGCGTTAATGTAGTGTCTTTAACCAAGTAAGTCAAATGCAAACGAAAATCAAAAGGATACTTTTCCTTAGTTGCTGCATTTTGTGTCAGCTCGAAAGTAGCATGTTGGTCATCGCACTCCACCACAGCAAAATCTTGGTCGCGGGCAAATCCATGTTGTGTCATATGATATTCTTGACCATTAAAATGATAACTATCATTTTTTAGTTTCCCTTCGATCGGAAATAATACTGGCGAATGACGTCCCCAATATTTTGCATCACCAGACCACATATAATCGATCCCGGTGCCCTTAGCGATCAAACTACTTAATTCAGCGCCATGTTCATTGATCACTGCGCGAATTTTATCATTTTCAATAATTACTGCCATCTTGAAACCCTCCCGAAATTAGTTAATGATCCCTTTATAAAATATAATGTGCTAAGTCTTTGTCTGCGGCGATCTTGCCGATTTTTTGTTCTACGTAAGCTTCAGTGATCGTTATTTCACCCATTTGCATATCTGGTCCCTCATATAACAAATCTTGTAAGAGTCGCTCTAAAATAGTGTGTAAACGACGAGCTCCGATATTATCCGTATCGCGGTTGACTGCAAAGGCAATGTTGGCAATTTTACGGATAGCTTCGATCGTAAAAGTAACAGAAATATTATCAGTATTGATCAATGCAATATATTGCTTAACCAAAGCATTATCTGGCTCGGTCAAAATCTTGACAAAATCTTCTGCACTTAAATCATTCAACTCTACTCGGATCGGGAAGCGGCCTTGGAGTTCTGCGATCAGGTCACTAGGTTTGCTGTCTTGGAATGCACCAGAAGCGATAAACAAGATATGATCAGTATTGATGAAACCATACTTAGTTTTGATTGCCGAGCCTTCAACGATCGGCAAGATGTCACGTTGAACCCCTTCGCGAGAAACCTCCCCAGAGTTTTGCTTGGATCGGGATGTGATCTTATCAATTTCATCAATAAAAATGATCCCAGTATTTTCTGCGCGTTTGATTGCAGCATCAGCAAGATCAGCAACATTGACCAATTTTTCAGATTCTTCTTGAACTAAAACTTCTCGGGCATCAGTAACACTCATCGTCCGAGTGACTTTTCTTTTTGGTACAAGGGAACTTAAAGCATCATTGAGATCGATTCCCATTTGATTGAGCATGTCAGAAGAATTGTTATTGTTTTGCGAAGGGTCATCGATTTTAATGGTAACTTCCTCATTTTCTAACTGATCCCGTTTAAGCTTTTCACTAACACTTAAACGCTCATTTCTGACCTGATCGTTGACCTCGCCTTCTTCATCTTCTTGGCTGGCAAGGCCTTGAGGCATTTTACCGCTTTGCAAGTCACGCATCATTTGCATAAAGTTTTCTTGCTGATTTTGTTGTGTTTGTTTTCGTTGTGCGGGAACTAGAAGCTTGACTAATCTTTTGTCTGCATTAGCAACCGCTTCACTTCTGACTTCTGCATACAATCTATCTTGTTCCATTTTATAAGCAGATTCAACTAGGTCACGGACCATCGATTCAACATCACGACCCACATAACCGACCTCTGTAAATTTGGTTGCTTCAACTTTAACAAAAGGCGCATTGACGATTTTAGCCAGCCGGCGGGCGATTTCTGTTTTTCCGACACCGGTCGGTCCGATCATCAATAGATTTTTAGGCGTCACTTCTTCTTGCATTTCTTCTGGCAGCTGCATTCGGCGATAGCGATTACGTAAAGCAACTGCGATTGCCTTTTTTGCTTCGTCTTGGCCGATCACATAGCGATCAAGTTCTTTAACGATTTGTTTTGGTGTTTTATCCATTGGATCCATAAAATTAAGCGGTGAAGTTCTTGAATTGCAACTTCACCTTCACTCCTTTCAGACTTTCAGGTTAGTTTAGAGTACTTCTGTGATGACGTTGTGGTTTGTGAAAATATCGATATCTCCTGCAATATGGAGAGAACTTTTAGCGATTTCTTCGGCACTCATCTCTGGGGCGTGGTTAGTTAACGCGATTGCAGCGGATAAAGCATAGTTTCCACCCGAACCGATCGCTAAAACATCATTATCAGGTTCGATCACTTCTCCAGAACCAGACACCAACAATAAATTATCTTTGTCCATTACGACTAATAAAGCTTCGAGTTTTTGCAACTGCTGGTCACCGCGCCATTCTTGGGCTAGTTCCACAGCTGCACGTTGCAAATTACCACTATACTGGTTAAGCTTCTTTTCAAAACGGTCTTGTAGATTAAAGGCATCAGAAACCGTGCCGGCAAAACCGACTGCTACTTTATTATCATAGATCTTTCTGATCTTATGTGCAGTTCCTTTCATAATGACTTTTTCTCCCATGGTGACTTGCCCATCACCAGCCATTGCTGTATGTCCATTATGCCGAACGGCGCAGATTGTTGTCATGAAATAATTTCCTCCTGTAAAAAAGATGATCACGCCCGCGGGAAAAATTTGCGGTAGTTCTCTTGCAGATTTTCCGTGGTAACGTGGGTATATATTTGTGTGGTTGAAAGACTGCTGTGACCCAGTAACTCTTGTACGGCCCGCAAATCAGCACCATTACTCATTAAATGAGTAGCGAACGTATGTCGCAGCTCATGAGGATGGATCGTTGTTTGTAAAGAGCTTTTCTTAACTATCTGATTCAAAACGTAGGTAATACCAGCAGCCGTGATCGGATCACCATAATGGTTAATAAATACAAAATCATGCTCTTTTTGGTATTTTTCCATTACCGGTGTGCGGACTTTTGCAAAGTATTTTTTTAAAGCATTTTCGCAATATTGACCAAAGGGCACATAGCGGTCTTTCCCGCCCTTACCATGTAAAAGCATTGCTCGGTTATCAAAATCAACGACTTGCACCGTTAAACTTGTACACTCGGAAACACGCATTCCTGTTGCATACAATGTTTCTAACAAAGCATTATTCCTCATATCCTTGTTAGAATTACCTGTTGTAGCCTCAAACAAGGCATTCATTTCTTTTTCATAGAAAAAGTGTGGTAAAGCCCGCGAATGACGTTTTAGCTGAACATAGATAAACGGATTACTATTCACATAATCATTTTTCAGTAAAAAACGATAAAATGACCGTAGTCCCGAGATCAGCCGTGAAACACTATTTTCTTTATATTCTTGCTCATAAAGATAACTCATATAAACATGAACATCGTTTTCCGTGATCGCTGCAAAAGATGATCCTCCGCCGTTTTCTGTTAAAAAATTGCAAAAATCAGCGATGTCATCTGTATACGCTTTAACGGTTTTTGCGGAATATTGACGTTCATATTTCAGATAATCCTGATATTCTATGATCCACTTACGTTCCATCGTGCCACCTTCAAATCAATGTTTAATTGTATTTTCCTATAATGGTCAAAAATAGTCAAGAATTCTGGAGACTTATTCGACATTTCTTAATTTTTTCACAAGGTATCTTGTAGCCAGATCATTTTCACTAAAAAAAGACCCAATTAACATCGGACTCATCTTGATGAGTGAAGTCATTGGGATCTTTTTGTTAGTTACTTTTGTAGTTCTTCTTCATAGTCGCCATTTGGACATTTGACTTGCGCACCTTTTTTCGATTTTTTATAAACCAAGAAATGGTCGCATTTTGGACATTTTCGTCCAACTGGTTGGTCCCAAGAAATGAAGTCACAATCGGGGTAACGTGAACAACCATAGAAAATTCGGTTTTTCTTAGATTTTCTTTCAACCACATCACCCTTACCACACTTCGGACAAGTTACACCAATTTTCTTGACAATGGTTTTAGTATTCCGACAGTCAGGAAAACGGCTGCAAGCATAAAATTTACCATAACGTCCCATTTTGATCAGCATTGGTGCGCCACAGACGTCGCAGTTAAACCCAGCAGGTTCATCTTTGATCTTAACTTTTTCAAGTTTCTGCTCAGCACTGGCGACTTCCTTGGCGAACGGACGGTAAAATTGATCGATCACTTGGACCCATTCTTGTTTACCTTCTTCGATTTGATCCAATTCATCTTCCAAATCTGCGGTAAATGATACGTCCAAAATGTCTGGAAAACAATCCGTGATCATGGAATTGACGATCTCACCTAATTCGGTTGGTTCAAACTTACGTGCTGTGAGTTTAACATAGTACCTTTTTTGAATCGTGCTTAAAGTTGGTGCATAAGTTGAAGGACGACCGACACCGTTTTCTTCTAGGGCTTTGATCAAAGTTGCTTCGGAATAACGGGCCGGTGGCAAAGTAAAATGCTGACTCGGATCATTTTTTACTAAAGTGACTTCGTCGCCTTCATTTAGTTCAGGTAAAATATTGTCTTTCCGTTTGGATTCGGAATAAACCTTGGTGTATCCAGGAAATTTCATCTTCGAACCATTTGCCCTGAAAGTCACGCCATTTTGAACTAAGTCAGCACGGACGGTATCAACTATTGCAGGTGTCATCTGACTGGCAACAAAACGTGACCAGATCAATGAATATAACTTCATTTGATCCTTAGATAAATATTTTTCCAGAGAGTCCGGTGTTCGCATTACCGAGGAAGGCCGGATAGCTTCATGGGCATCTTGAGCATTTTCAGAAAGCTTACCGGCTCGCGGCTTGGAAGCTGCATATTCACCGCCGTACGTTTCAGTGATAAATTTTGCTGCTTCATGCTTAGCTACCGTAGAGATCCGGGTTGAATCGGTCCGCATATAAGTGATTAAACCGACTGAACCACCGCGGCCAATGTTGATCCCTTCATATAATTGTTGTGCGATCATCATTGTTCTTTGCGTTCTGAATTTTAATGTGTTGTTTGCCGTTTGTTGCATCGTCGAGGTTGTAAACGGCAATGCAGGGAATCGTTTACGTTCTTTTTTGACAACTGCAGCTACTTTAAATGGGTCATCTTTGGAGATTTTTTTCAGGACTTTTTGAACTGCATCATTATTATTTAAAGCTGTTTTTTTACCAGCAAGTCCATAAAAGCTGGCATCAAATTTACTTCGTCCTTTTTGAAATTGCGAGTCGATGTTCCAATACTCTTCTGGAACAAATTCTTTGATTTCTTTTTCTCTTTGAATGATCAAGTTTAACGCAATCGACTGTACTCGACCCGCAGAGAGCCCTTTTTTGACCTTCGACCATAATAACGGAGAAATCGAATATCCAACCAAGCGGTCTAAGATCCGGCGAGCCTGTTGTGCGTCAACAAGAGACATATCGATCGCCCGGGGATTCTTAAATGCATTTTTTACTGCATCTTTGGTGATCTCGTTAAAGACAACACGATTTTTGTCTTTAGGATCTAATCCTAGCAAGTAGGAAAGATGCCAAGCAATTGCTTCTCCTTCACGGTCGGGATCGGCCGCAAGATAAACGTGCGCGGCTTTTTTAGCCTCCTTGCGCAGTTCCTTAATCACATCGCCTTTGCCGCGGATCGAAATATAATGAGGTTCATAATCATTTTCAACATCGATACCCATCTTACTTTTTGGCAAATCACGGATATGTCCTAAACTTGCCATAACTTTATAGCGTGATCCCAAATATTTTTCGATTGTTTTGGCTTTTGACGGAGATTCAACGATCACTAAATTTTTTTTTGTTTTCCTAGTGCTTCTTTTCTTTTTTGTCTTAGTTTTTGGCTGTGTGGAGGTTGGCAAAACGTCCCACTCCTTTGTTTGAATTGTATTTTAATTATAACTATTGCATGTTTAAATTGAGTAATCAAAATCGATAACAATGTTATGCCTTTCAAGTTTGGTTTGTCAAGGAGTTTAAAAAATCTTCAAGAATATCAGTACTATTTAAGACCGGTTTAGCCCCTGCCTGGATCAATTCATTGGTTCCGACTGATAAGTTGCTGTTGATCGGACCTGGGACTGCTAAAATGTTTCTATTTTCTTGTAAAGCAATATTAGCTGTGATCAAGCTGCCGCTATGATGTTTAGCTTCCACTACCAATAGACTTTGACATAAACCGGCAATGATACGGTTACGAAGTGGAAAATGGTACGGCAATGGTTTTTGCCCCAATTCATATTCGGTTAAGACAAGACCTCGGCGTGCCATTAAGGTTTGTAATTCGTAGTTTTTCCTTGGATAAACTTGATCCAGGCCAGTCCCGAGCACAGCGATCGTATCCGAATTGGCATTTAAAACAAGTCGGTGGGCCAAACTGTCGACCCCGCGAGCAGCTCCGCTAACGACCGTGATCTGGTGTGTGCAAATATCAGGTATTAGCTTTTTCAACACGACTGTTGCATACTTCGTCATATTTCTAGCACCAACGATTGCCAGAATAGGTCTTTTAAGCAGTTCTAATCTCCCTTGATAAAACAAAATATTAGGTGGTTCAAATGTTTCTTTTAGTTGCGCTGGATACTCAGGATCAAGAATTGTAAGTATCCCGCCATGGTGCTGATTGATGATCATTTTCTGCGTAGTAGCTTGAGAGTGAAAATCAGTTAAAAATTGCTGTAGATCAATTTTAAGACCAGAAAGCAACTCAGCAAGTTCAATGAGCTGTGGTTGTCGTTTATTTTTTTGCATAAAAGAATAAATTTTATTTTCACCCTTGACTCCGATCCCTGAACACAAATGGATCCGTAATAAAAAAGATCGATCATCCATAAAAACGCCGCCTTTGCTTTTTTATGTAAATACGCAAAAGGCGACGATTTTATTTAATTAATTTTGACTTTATTGGTTCAAAAGTTTGGCGGTGAATGGGTGTGATACCATATTTTTTGAGTCCAGCTAAGTGTTGTTTGGTCCCATAACCGGCATTTTTTTCAAAACCGTAGCCTGGATAGAGTTGCGCATACTCCGTCATCAACTGGTCACGGGTGACTTTGGCAACTATGCTGGCCGCTGCGATGGAAGCTGAGCGTGCATCACCTTTGATCAATTTGCGCTGGGGAATTTTTGTATGCAAGACCATGGCATCGATCAAGAGCTGGTCAGGTTGAGGGTCTAACTGTAAAACTGCTTGTTCCATCGCAAATCTTGCTGCTTCATAAATATTGATCTCATCGATTTTTTGATTATCAGCGACCCCGATCCCAATACTAAGCGCTTGTTCTTTGATCAGCGGAGCTAACTGTGCTCTTTTTTTAATGCTTAATTGTTTAGAATCATTAACTTCGTATAGTGCAAAATCATGCGGTAAGATCACTGCTGCTGCGACAACAGGTCCTGCTAATGGTCCTCTTCCAACTTCATCGATCCCTGCGACTAAATTGTTGCCATTTTGCCAAGCTTCTTTTTCTAAAAGCAGTCTTTTTTCAAAGGAAGCTTTTTTTTTAGCTTGTTTGGCCTGTTTATTTTCAAAGCTTTTCAATAGTTGCCTAACACCTTGCCGTTCGTCATTACGCAACTCATCCATTATTTCAGGTGTTAACGTTTCTGGGTGATTTTCAGATTTTTTTAAAAAAGTTTTGATTTGTACAATGTTCTTTTTCTTATTGTTTTCATTACTCATTAGGGTCCGCTTTCTTTGAATCAGATGCAATAGTTTGTGGTACCGTATCTAAAGTATATCGACCTAGTTTTTGATTACGAATATCTTGAATCAGTCGTTGCGCGCCTCGCTCATAATCATCGCGGAAACCAGCTTTTTTGGTAATGGCCAGCAACGTATCCACATCCGAGGCAGACATTTCATTTTCTGTCAGACTATAACGTTTTTGTAAATATGGGGCTCCATTTTCCTTAAAAAATTCTATCGCATATAAAGCAATATCGTCGTCATGAAATAATTGATCCTTGATCGCACCGGTCAGTGCCAACTTTTGACCTACCAGGGGATCCTCAAATTTAGGCCATAAGATACCTGGTGTATCAAGTAACTGTAAGTTTTTACCGGCTTTGAGCCACTGTTGTTTTTTCGTGACCCCCGGTTTATCACCAACGGAAGCTACATTCTTTTTCACCATATGGTTTAAGAGAGTTGACTTGCCGACATTTGGGATACCAATGCACATCACACTGATCTTTTTTGACTGGATCCCTTTCTCCGCACGTTTAGCTAATTTGTCGGCTAGAACAGTATTGATTTTCTTTTCAATAACTTTCAGAGATCCGTTAGTACTGTTGACGGCTACAGCGGGTTGACCAGATGTTTCATAATAATTTAACCATTTTTTTGTTTGCTTTGGGTCAGCAAGATCCATTTTTGTTAAAACAATAATGGCTGGTTTATTTTCCAAAATACTTTTTAATTCAGGATTTCGCGATGATTCTGGTAAACGTGCATCTACCAATTCTAACACGATGTCGACGGTTTTGAGATTTTCTTTTGCCTGTCGTAAGGCTTTTGCCATATGACCCGGATACCATTGAATGATTGCCATACTTTTCCTCCTTTTTTATCCCGCCTATTGAAACCGATATGTTAATAATAGAGATAAAAACTTTCATCTTGTTATTATACACGGGACTATCTATTTAACCAAATTCGTGAGGAACTATTATGCACAACGTTTAACTTGAAATTTTGTCAAAAAAAACAAGTAATAACTCTCAAAAACGAAGAGTATTACTTGTTAATTATCATTTATTGCGCCGCTTTGATTGCTGCATCATAAGCATGATCTGAATGAACGACTAATTGAGCAATTGCTTCTTGAATGCTATTAATTGTTTGCTTATCAGCAGTACCGCTCGGATCTAGATGATGTTCTCTTTGGAATTTTTGTACAGTTGCCTTTGTTTCTGTACTATAATACCCGTCTGTCCGGCCCGGATCATAATCTAGAGCCGTTAAGAAGTTTTGTAGACGAGCAACTTCTTTGGAAACGTCATTTTCTTTATAAGTTTTATTTGTGCTGATCATCGCTTGATAAGCGACCTTAGGATAATCAGCCTTGATTGTCGGCTGCAATCCTTTTTCATGGATCCAAGAGCCATTTGGTGTCAACCACTTGGCAATCGTTAATTTAAGTTCAGTTTTATCTTTGAATGGCATCACATTTTGTACAGTACCCTTACCAAACGATTTAGTTCCGATAAGTTTATCCCCAGCGGATTGGTTCAAAGCTGCGGAGAAGATCTCAGCTGCACTGGCCGAACCACCGTTGATCATCACTACTGTTTTTTCATGAACCTTGAAACCATCGTCATATTTTTTACCTGCCTTATAAACTTCAGGCCTGCTACCGCGTTGCTTGACTTGCATGATCGTTTGCCCATTTTTCAAGAACATGGATGACATTTTAAGAGCCTGGTCCATCAAACCTCCTGGATTATCCCGCATGTCGATCACGAATGATTTTGCGCCTTTTTTTCTGAGTTGTTTGATCGTTTGTTTCATTTCTTTTGCAGTATTATTGGAGAAAGTTGTTACCTGGATATAACCAACCTTTTTATCTTTACCAGCAAGTTTTCCATTAACTGTTTTAACAGGAATAGTATCTCGTTTAAATGATTTTTCAAAAACCGAATCTCCCCGTTTGATCTGGAGCTTGACAGAAGTCCCTTTTTTGCCGCGAATCAGGGAGACTGCCTTATTCAAGGAGTATCCATTCAATGACTTACCATCTATTTTTAAGATAATATCCTTGGCCTTTAAGCCTCCCTTTTGAGCTGGCGTCCCAGAAATCGGGGACACGATCTGGATTTGATCGCCAGATTTACGAACTTCTGCACCGATTCCAGTGAAACTAGAAGAAATAGTTTCATTTAATGACTGTGTTTCAGATTTTGTCATGTATTCTGAAAATTGGTCTCCTAAAACGTTGACCATGCCAGTTATTGCACCATTCTCAAGCTTTTTTCTGCTGATACCTTTGTAATAGTAGCTGTCGAGTGCTTTATAGACAGCATTGATTTTTCCCATAGATTCGCTAGTTTGTTCAGCAGCCTGTAAACGTGAATTCATAAATGCAAAAACCCCGCCACCACCGAGTAAAAGTGCTGCGATTCCTGTGATAATGAGTGTAGTTAGGCTAAAAGATTTCTTTTTATTTGAAGATTTTTTGAACTGCTTATTTTTTTCATCCAAAAATCGGGCCTTCTTTCATATATTCTATTACGCGTGGTGCTAGTTCGTAACATTCAACT
>NZ_AZFI01000260.1 GCF_001435755.1 Ligilactobacillus acidipiscis DSM 15836
GTGTTGCACTTCAATTTTAAATCGGGGCATTATGCTTTTTATTTTAAGGAGGAACAAAGGTATTATGAACTTGAAGTTAAATTTAACAAATCCCGACCAGCCAGATTTTGATCAAGTATATGCTTTATATCAACAGGCTTTTCCTGTAGACGAATTGTATCCAACAGACTTGCTTTTTGGCCATTTTAATGATCCTAATAATGAATTTTGGAGCATTTATGATGATGAAAAGTGGGTCGGTTTGGTCTATTGTATGACCGAAAATGATTTGACTTATATTGGATTTTTAGCTATCGCGCCAGAACTTCGTGGAGAGGGTTATGGTAGTGCAGCTTTAGCAGCAGTCAAAGAAAAGTATTCGACAAATAGGGTTTGCTTGTTGATCGAAGAAGTTTCTCCAAAATATGCTGATTATGAAGCTCGTAAGAAAAGATTTTCTTTTTACCAAGCTAATGGGTTCCAGTCAGCAGGTTTTAAAATTGCTGAACTAGATGTTCATTATGATTTTCTAGTAGCAACTGGTCAATCTTTAACTAGCGATGAATATCTTTCGTTGATCAACCATTATTGTGGTCAAGACTATGCAAAAGTAGTAAATTCTCACGTAATAGATTAACCCTAAGATCCAGCAAATAATTAAAACTTAAAAAAGTTTAATTAAAAGTTAGTAAATTATTTGTTATAATAAATCTATTGTATCAAATTTACTTTAACTTTTAATTGGAGGTACATCAAGAATGAAAAAAACAATCAAGGTCACTAAGCAACGTGCTGGTTTATGGCAGGACAATAATGTAACTTATGCACAAGTTCCAGGGTGGTTAGGGCATAGCACACGTGATTTAAAGCTAACGGTTATTAGGCACTTTGAACAGCAAGAAAAGTCGCTGCCTTTAATCGTTTGGTTTGCAGGTGGTGGCTGGATGGATGTTGACCAGAATGTTCATTTGCCCAATCTGGTTGATTTTGCGCGCGCTGGTTTTGTTGTCGCAAGTGTTGAGTATCGACATAGTAACCTAGCAAATTGGCCGGCCCAACTTGAGGATGCTAAAGCTGCGATCCGTTATTTAAAAGCACACGCCGCTAAGTATCAAATAAATAAAGAACAAGTCATCGTTATGGGTGAGTCGGCAGGTGGACATTTAGCCAGTATGACAGCTCTGACTAATAATATGACAGAATATGATAAGGGAGACTACTTGGATGAAAGCAGCGCTGTCTCGCAGGCGATCCCGTGGTATGGTGTAGTGGGCCCCTTATCTGCTAAACAAAAAAGTGCTTCTAATGATTTTGATTTCGTGTATCGTAATTTATTGGGTGCGGAGCCTGAAGATGCTCCTAAACTAGATGCTCGGGCTGATCCGCTTCAATTTGTAGGACAAAATAAAGTTCCTTTCTTGATTTTGCACGGTACTAAGGATGCAGTCGTACCTGTCAGTGATTCTGAAAAATTATATGCAAGTTTAACTGAAAACGGTCATCCAGCCGACTTGATAGAATTAGAAGGTGCAGAACATATGGACGAGCTATATATGCAGCCAGAGATCAGTGATCTGATCATTAATTTCATTCGGACTAACTTAAAATAAGATCGATTTGGCAATTTAAGTATCATAGAAACTTTTTTCAAAGAATTTTCATTATTTGGTGAAAATTCTTTGAACCCGAATTGTCAAATCAAGTGCAACATACCT
>NZ_AZFI01000261.1 GCF_001435755.1 Ligilactobacillus acidipiscis DSM 15836
AAAATTTACCCACACAAAGTTGACACTATCGAAAACAAACATCCATTTGCCACCGACTATGTTTACTAGTACAATAAAAAAACCCGCTTTATGTTATTGACATAAAACAAGTTTGATATTAGAGTAAGATATTTACAACATTCTATTTAGCGTGTCAGTATGTTCATAGAACGGTTAAGTTCTAATTATCCAACTTTGTAGCACAGCCGTATTGCTACTTAAAATCATGTTCCACACTCGCTACCTTTCATTTGATGCTGTTGATGTGTTCGAATCATTGGCCTCAAGTGTCAGTTTAACATCTGCTGTCTGTTCCTTACCCTCATGGTAATACTTGACCTTGACCGTATCACCGATCTTATGTGCGTATAAGGCTTCACGCAAACTGACAATATCCTTGACCTTCTTATCACCTAGTCCTGTGATCACATCATATTTCTTAAGACCAGCGTCTTTCAAAGGCGAATCTGAGTTGACCTTCATCACTACGATCCCACTTGTCACGCTATCTGGCAGTTTTAAAGTCTTTTTGCGATCTGAAGATGAAATATAGTCTAGATTCAACAAAGAGATCCCTAATGCTGGACGACTAACTTTACCATTTTCAGCTAACTGATTAACGATCTCAACCACTTCGTTACTTGGAATAGCAAAGCCCATCCCCTCAACAGAAGCTTCTGATGAACCAGAACTTGATAATTTCATCGAGTTGATCCCAATAACTTGACCGCCAATATTGATCAACGGACCACCTGAGTTACCCGGATTGATTGCTGCATCAGTTTGGATAACAGTAGCTTGACCTGTAGCGACCCCTGAACTATTTGTCATATCGATCGTCCGTTTTTTAGCAGAAATGATTCCTCGTGTCAGGGATGTGGCGTAATCTGAACCCAATGGAGACCCAATAGCCAACGCCGTTTCGCCAACGCTGATCTTGTCAGAATTGCCAAATGAAGCAATTTGGTCAACATATTTAGCATCGATTTTCAACACAGCCAAATCACTGACCGAATCATGACCAACTACAGATGCATTTAATTTATGACCATCACTCATTAAGATCTCGACTCTGTCTGCCCCCGAAATAACATGATTATTTGTCACTACGTAAGCTGTATTACCAGACTTTTTGTAGATCACTCCAGAACCTTCACTCGCCTGCTCCGAATCAGATCCGCTAGAAGAATCATCATCACCAGATTGTCCATACAACCCGGCAATTGAACTTGATGTATCATCTTTAGAATAAGCCTCAACTGATACGACAGCACCCTTGATCTTTTTAAAAGCACTCTCTGCATCAGAAGTTACCTTCACATTAACATTACTTGTTTTGGTTTTGGTTTTAGAATTATCAGAATTTAACTTCTCATCCTGATTATTTTGCGCTAATGAATAACCGCCAACGACTACACCTCCGCCGATAAGTCCTGCAATCAATGCAATCAGGAAAATTTTCCACAGTTTTGGCCCGCCAGGACCGCCCGAATTATTTTGTGACCCATTTTCTGGATCCACTTCTTTGTATTCTCCGTCAAATTGCCCCTTATTGTCCATGCCTAAACTCCTCTCGTACCATTATTGTCTTATATTATAATTTATGAAACTGTTTTACTATGAACGATAAACCAATATTACCATAAATTTAATGTTCTTTAAAACTTGAAATGTCAAATTAAGTTAGAAATA
>NZ_AZFI01000262.1 GCF_001435755.1 Ligilactobacillus acidipiscis DSM 15836
AACTCTAGATAAGTCCCTCTTATGTTAAGTAATAATCCCTATGCTTAATTTGGCTAGTAAATCATTAATAAAAAGTAACGCACAAACTAAATTGACAGTTTGTGCGTTACTTTTTATTAATAGTGATCACGTGCAGATAAAATATACATTGTATCGCTTTCTATTTGGTAGACTAACCTGTGTTCTTGCGTGATTCTTCGGGACCAAGTGTTAGCCAGTTCATATTTTAACGGTTCCGGCTTGCCTAACCCTTCAAATGGATGGCGATCAATGTCTCCAATTAGTTTATTGATGCGTTTAATGGTCTGTTTATCATTTTGTTTATGCCAATACATATAATCAGCCCAGGCATCATCAGTCCATGCTTTAATCATCTGGCTCGATCAGCTCATGCTGCTTAGTTTTACCTTTGGCGATTTGTGTTTTTCCACGCCGAATTTTATCTATTAATGTTGGATTGCTCATAATTCTGAGTGTTTCCGTCATACTATCATAATCCCTTTTTGACATTACAACGGCCGTATCATCGTTATCACGATTGGTGACTAATAAAGTTGTTGCGTCGTCATTGACCTGTTGTAAATAATGTTTTAAGTTTTTACGCAGTCCTGAATAGGATACAGCTTCCATAGACTCAGCCCCTTTCTTTTACGGTTTAATTGTACAATAAGTTGTACAATTAAGCAAGGGCTCTTTTTGCTCATGTATTAGCGTGATTAACTATCTTTTAACGGTAAATACCGTGTATCCTCAAATTAATATAACTTCAAGAATACACGGCATTATTTCTGGCAAGCTAGCGATTATTAAATATCGGTAACCTGTGCCACCGTCTTATACAACTTGTATTGTAGCATTTTCTGTGTCATTTTCCAAAAACTAGGAACTAAAAATAATTGTCGATCATGCTTGTTTATTTTGTTTAAAATAACAAACTTTTTGGCGTGTTGACACTGTCGGCTACCAATGGCAGATTGGTACCACGCCTTTATGCTCTTTCATTAAATTAACTATTTTTGTTAACAGAACGTGGACTGGAAAGCAAACCTAATAACACCTCTCTCACAATATCATTTCCCATGGGCTGTTTTATTTTGTCGTGTCTTATACCTGATAGCATAACTAAACGAGACTGATTACAACAGGTCTCTAGTTAATTCTAGAGACTTTTTTAATGAATAGTGTTCGCGTTGAATTTATACTTGAGACAAAGTAATTTAATTGCTGAATTTAACCAGCATGTGAAAGGAGCCTTTTACAATGGAAAAACCGCTAAAAGAAGTGGCACAAATTGAAAAGCTGTTAGCTGATCCTTGGAAAGTGGATTTGCAAGAATTTTGGGAGCAATCCTTGCATAATCCTGACCCTGACAAGCGCAAGTTGTATGACGCTTTGCATACCTATGTGCTGGATAAACGCCAAACTGATCTGATTAATGAAAAACATTTTGTGCTTTAGCATAGTTGAAAAAAGTGGGCAAAAACCTAGAAAAGCAACTTGGTTTTGTCTAACAAGGAGGTCTATTATGACTTTAGATTTTGAACACAATCAAAATGAGTTGTTTAGAGACTGGCACCAAAATAAAACGAAAGAGGAATTTACCCGAAAATTGCAACAACAAGCGCAAGCTGAAAAAGAAAACTTACCGGAGTTGCTGTCACGTGAAGATTTAAAAAAACGTTGGGGTATGA
>NZ_AZFI01000263.1 GCF_001435755.1 Ligilactobacillus acidipiscis DSM 15836
GGACGTTTGCCACTAGTGACGCCGCTCACAGTCAGCTGAACGGGTTCATTACCGAAATGGTCGGGACCGCCGTCCTAATTTTTGGGGCGATGGGACTGTATCGCGGGATGTTCTTCCATCAAAATATCGATATTGCCAACATCGGGGTCGGATTACTGATTGCGGCAATGGTCATCTCGCTAGGTGGGCCGACTGGGCCAGCTCTGAACCCTGCCCGGGATTTAGGGCCGCGGCTCGTTCACGCACTATTACCGATTCCCAATAAGGGGTCTTCACATTGGGAATACAGCTGGGTTCCGGTCGTGGCACCAATTGTTGGCGCCGTGATTGGGATTTGGCTTTACAAGATCTTTTTTAGTTTATAATTGCAATTAATCAACCGAGCGTACTTATGAAATTATTATGGCGTTATCATTTTAGTTATTGTTAGTCAAAAAATGGCACCCAGACTAGTTGGGGAAGACTAGTCTGGGTGCCATTTTTTATGGGCTGGGGGTGGATATCCGTAGCGTGGCTAGGCCGTTGCGCCTTGGATCGTTTTGGCAGGTTGTTGTTTGTCGAACTTGGTCTGGAAGTTAATCAGGCGCATCGCGTTGAAAATAACGACTAGGATGCTGGCTTCGTGGACGAACATCCCACTGGCCATGTAAATGTAACCGAAGACTAAGCCAATTAGGAGGAAGGCTACCGTCGCGATGGCGATGAAGATGTTTTCCCGCGTGTTGAGCACCGTCTTCTTAGCGAGACCATGGGCGTGGACCAGTGCTGGGAAGCTGGATTGCATCAGGACAACGTCGGAGGTGTCGATAGCGACATCGGTCCCGCTACCCATGGCAATACCGATATCCGCGTTAGCGATGGACGGACTGTCATTGATTCCATCACCAATAAAGGCGACTGTGTTCCCATCAGCTTTGAGCTTTTTAACGTATTCGACCTTTTCTTCTGGCAATAAGTTGGCGTGAACTTCGTCTAAGTTCAGTTCATCTGCGACTGCTTGGGCGGTTAACTGATTGTCACCAGTCAACATGACTAATTTCTTGATACCCTGAGCTTTGAGTGCGGCAAGTGAATCCTTGACGCCTGGGCGGATGGTATCGGCAATCCCAAAGATCAGTTGAACTTGGCCATCAACGGCCATGATGACTGTGGATTGACCACCGGCTTGTAAATCGTTCAGGTCTTTGAGTTGAGCTGGGTTAAGTTCGATTTGATACGCGGTTAACATCTTTTGGTTCCCAATGACGACGGTTTGGTCACCGACTTTAGCGCAGATGCCTTGGCCTTTGACGGTTTCAGTATCATCGAGGACGGGTGCGACACCAGCGGACTTTTGGGCTGCGTAGGTCACGATAGCTTGACCGAGTGGATGGTCAGAAACACCTTCGATGGCAGCGGCTAAAGCGAGTTGATTGTCGGCGTTAGTCGTGTAGGTGTGCATCGTGGTAACGGCAGTATTACCTTCCGTCAAAGTCCCCGTTTTATCGAAGACCAACGTATCGACTTTGGCAAAGGTATCGACGACTTCGCCACCCTTGATTAAGATGCCACGTTTGGCACCATTACCGATTCCGGCAACGTTTGAGACGGGTGCACCGATAACGAGGGCCCCTGGGCATCCTAGAACTAAGACGGTGATCGCTAATCGGAAGTCACGTGAGAAGGCGAAGACTAAGACTGCTAAAACGA
>NZ_AZFI01000264.1 GCF_001435755.1 Ligilactobacillus acidipiscis DSM 15836
ATCGCGCGTGCCTTGGCAGTTGAGCCTTCCTTCATCATTGCTGATGAACCGATCTCAGCTTTGGACGTTTCTATTCAGGCCCAAGTTGTCAACTTGATGAAAGACCTGCAAGAAGAAAAGGGATTGACTTATTTATTCATCGCGCATGATTTGTCGATGGTCAAGTACATTTCTGACCGAATTGGAGTTTTGCACTTTGGACACCTATTAGAAGTTGGTCCGGCCGATGATGTTTACTTAACACCGTTACATGATTACACGAAGAGTTTGATTTCAGCGGTCCCTGAACCGGATCCAGAGTTTGAAAGAACTCGTAAACGCGTTCCTTATGATGCTTCGATCGAGAAAGATAAAGCAGGCCAACCACGTAAATTGCGTGAGATTACGCCAGGCCATTTTGTTCGTTGTTCAGAGGAAGAAGTTCCATTTTATCAAGAACGTGCGGCAAGTTATAAAAAAATGAACAAGCAACACCTAATGTTTAATTAGAAATGAAGAGCAACTATTTTCTGAAAAAGAGAAAAGTTGCTCTTTTTTTGATAGAAATGGGCCAGTTTTGCGTATTTGAGGTTAGTTAAAGAAAGGAGAATGATCAGATGCGCAAAAAATCATTCGACCAGCAATACCTAGAAACGCTAAGCAAGCGAACGTCATTAAATATAAGAGAACAAAAGCAATTGCAATCTTGTCAGAAAGGTTTTGAAGGAGAGTGCAGGACCGATGAAGTAACTGTACAAGTCACAAAAGGACTTTTTTTGTGTCTAGATGATGTGAATCTAGTTTTTGATGATCAGCGAATTCAAATTGATAAGTTACTTCAAATAGGAAATAGGCTGTATTTAATTGATATTAAAAATTATCATGGTCATTATACTTTTCATGATCGTACCTGGTATTGTAACGGGAAGCCCTTGACTCACAGTATCTTTGGCCAAATTGATCGTGCACACGATATATTAGCGCGGATTTTTGCAGAAAATCATGTGAACATTGAAATTATAAAAGTGCTGGTCTTTACTGATTATGAAGTAGAGCTTGATATTCAGGAAGAAACCGGAGTAGTGGTTAAATACTTATGGGATTTTTGCGGCTGGTTGCAAAAACTATGCACTGAGTCGGGGCAAAGAGGATCAATACCTTGGAAGGAGTGCTTAGAGTCCTATACTGTTACTCCTTATCGACCAGTTACGGATTTTTCCTCAGAGATGACGCGGAAATTAACGTCTGGAATTATATGTCCTAATTGTAATGGATTTGAATGGCAACAGCACCGGTATTATTTATGTTGCCAGCATTGTGGTTACTGTGAGCCTAAAGAGACTGCTTATGTGCGCACAATTTGTGAGTATGGAACTTTATTTTTCAAAAAAACGCTAAAGATTGGCGAATTGATGAAATTTTTGGGACAGAACTATAGTAGAAGTTATTTGGAAAGAGTTTTGCTAAAACATTTTCAGTCACTTAAATTCAAATCCAAGCAATTTTGTTATCAGAATAATGGAATCGAATTTGAGTATTGGTTTAGTGACAGAAAAAAATACTTTGATAAGCTGCAAAAGAGAATCCACTGGGGAAGTTAAGCTAAATATAGCTTTAAGCTGGGGCACTGGTAAGAATGCAACGCAAACTTCGCCGAAGCAAGCGTCACAAGCAAGAATGTGACGCAAACTATGGTGAAGTAAGT
>NZ_AZFI01000265.1 GCF_001435755.1 Ligilactobacillus acidipiscis DSM 15836
AGTGTTGCACTTAACTTGACAATTGAGGAAGGAGTAAATTGTGAAAGCTAGTAGATCGAGGAGTACAATACTTAATTCGTCCATTTTGACATTAGTTCAAATATTTACAATTCTAGTAAAATTTATTACACAGACAATCTTTATCAAGTATTTAGGCAAAGAATTTTTAGGGTTGAACGGGCTTTTTACAAATGTGCTGAGTGTGCTTTCATTTGCTGAACTTGGTGTTGGAAGTGCGATTGTTTTTTCTCTATATGGTCCACTTGCCAAAAATGATGAGGAATCTGTTAGTGCGTTAATGAATTTGTTTAAAAAAGCATATGACGCGATCGGCATTATAATAGCCGTTGCAGGAATGGTTATGATTCCAATTCTGCCTGTGCTCATCAAAGATTATAGCTCACTAAATAGCGTAACTTATTATTTTGTGTTGTATTTGACTAATTCAGTTGTTAGCTATTTTTTCACGTATAAAAGATCGCTTCTGATTGCTGATCAAAAAGAATACATAAGTGCGCTTAATCAGCTGAAATATACTGCAGTGCAAGTTGTATTACAAGTAACTGTTCTATTTCTTTTTCATTCATATGCATATTATTTATGGGTTGCAATTATTTGTACAGTATTATCAAATTTTACAATATCACGTAAAGTAGACAGGCTTTATCCATATCTTAATAAAAATAAGAATTTGAAGGTCAATCGTAACGAAATTCATCATTTACGAAATAACATTGCAGGGATGGTTGGTTCTAAAATTGGTAGTATTGTGGTGCGTTCAACTGATAATTTGTTACTTTCGGCCTTTATGGGCATCACAGTAGTTGGAATATATTCTAATTATTTGCTGATTGTAACGAGTATCAGTAATATTCTGTCAAAGCTGATTAGCTCGGTGACAGCTAGTGTGGGTAATTTAATTGTTGAGAATAATCAGAAAAAGGCTTTTCAAGTATATTCAGCCCATTTTATGATTAACTTTTTTATTGTTTCTATTTCAGCGGGGTGTCTCTATGTGTCACTCAATCCATTTATTAAATTTTGGGCTGGGAAGAGTTACGTTTTGTCGTTACCTGTTATTGTTATCGTTGTTCTCAATTATTTTTTTGATCAATTGCGACAAAGTTCAATCACTTTTATTAGTGCTTATGGATTATTTGTTCCAAATGGTAAGAAGTCGGTGATTGAGGCTATTTTAAATTTTGTATTATCATTGTCATTATTATTAGTTTTTCATCTTGGGATTCGAGGAGTTCTATTAGGAACCATTTTGACAAACTTATTCCTGAATTCTTGGTGGGAACCTTTATTGCTCTTTCGACTCGGATTTGGATTCAAAAAAAAGTATTTGCGATTCTATGTTTTTAATTATGCGTTGAATAGCGTATTTGTGATACTTGTTGTTTTTGTGATTTCAAAGACTATTTTGTGTTTAGATCAATTTATGTTTCAATCTAATTTATTTATTGCTTTTTTGAATTCATTGATAATGATTTTTTTTATGGTAGTATTTTTTAGTGTTTTTTATTCGAAAACTACTGGGTATAAATATATTGTTTTATTTTTTAAAAAAATATTTAGAAGTAATTGAGCGCTTCTTTTTTTGTTTATACTGGACTAAACACTTATCTTAGTAAGATAAGTGTTTTTTATGGCTCTTTGTCAAATCCTGTTGATGAATA
>NZ_AZFI01000266.1 GCF_001435755.1 Ligilactobacillus acidipiscis DSM 15836
ATTCATTTACACAAACTATTTTATACTCTCTTGATTTAAAGAAGGATCACGAAATTAAAATAGATATTTGGCCCGTAAATGCCATGGTTAGTCTAATTTACGGGTTTTTCTGTATACTGAGACTATAATATTCAAAAAAGAAAGGACGATTACTTGTGGGAAAGATCCATAACTTAGAACAGGATGGTTCTAATCGAAATTTGAAAGTTGATCAAAAAACTTCGCTGCAATATCAAGAGGTATTAAAGCATTTGCATGATTTTAGAGAAAATCAAGGGTGGAGCGACTTTCATAATTTGAAGGACCTTGCACTTTCGTTGAACCTTGAAGCATCAGAGGTCCTGGAGATCTTTCAGTGGCAGGCTGAAGATGCTTCTTTAACGGACGACAAACGGATTCATTTGGAAGAAGAACTTGCTGATGTATTGACATATACGTTTTTTATGTGTGATCAGCTCGACTTGGATCCGGTTAAATTAGTTGAAGCTAAAACAAAAATCAATAATCAACGAACATGGAACGTTTAAATGAAAAAATGAGATTTTGCCGGGAAAAATATTTCCGGTTTTTTCTTTTATTGCGAATTTTTTACCGATTAGCTGCTTAATACAACCAATCATTTCAAATTAGAGCTTGATGAGAAAAAAGATTGTATAATGTTTTCATACTAAGTGAAAGATAGGTAAAGGGGGCAGAGTGAACGTGAAAGTAAATTTCTTTATAGATGACGATCAACCTGAACATGTTGATTTCCACGTTAAGAAAATAACCCCAGAAATGCAGTCCATGGCCGATGATTTACAAAAATCGAATTCCCTATTGTGGGGCTATCAAGATAAAACTGTAAAGCCTCTGCAATTTGAAGAGATAATTAGGATCCGGACTGAAGCAAGTGACGTTCAAGTGCAAACTGTTTCTGGTACATATAAAGCCAAACAACGAATTTATCAGCTGGTAGAGTTGTTACCAAAAAAATTCATTCAGATCTCAAGTGGAGAAATCGTTAATTTTGAATTTATTGATCACTTGGAATTAGGTGGAAATGGAAATATTAAATTGATCATGATGAATAAAGAAGAATCATATGTATCACGACGTTACGTTTCAAAATTAAAAGGAGGTTAGGAATATGATTCGGCGAATTTTAAACCACTTCTTCTTTGGAATGCCATTTGGGATCACCTATGGTTTATTAGTTACTTTGGGCTATTCATATGGCCGTGGCGACACATTTTATCAACCTGCTGAAGCTCGCTTTGCAGAACATTTTTCCAGCAACTTAGATGTATTGTTGATCTCTATAATCTTGTGGGCCTTGTTTGGTTCATTATTTTCCGTAACTGCCTTGGTATTTGAAATAGAAAGGTGGAGTTTAGCGCGACAAACTTTGACACATTTTGCGACAACTGTGTCTGGTTTTATGATCATTGCATATTTTGCAGGTTGGTATCCCTTAGATCTTGCGAGCATTACGAGTGAAATATTCGTTTTTGTCATTATTTACTTGGTGGTTTGGGGCTATAGCATGTTACGAGCAAAAAGAAGCGTTGATGCGATCAACAAGAAAATTAAGAAAGAAAAATAATTTTTGTTGTCGAGCTCTCCCGGCTTGCTTTGCTCTGTTTTAGTAGTCGAGCTCTGGCAAGCAAGAAGTTC
>NZ_AZFI01000267.1 GCF_001435755.1 Ligilactobacillus acidipiscis DSM 15836
TATGAATAATTCAGGTTTAATGCTAAGTAGAAGGGTGAGAAAGAGAATGTCAAGGCAGTTTAAACAAAATGGACTAATTACTATGATTTTTGCGTTAGTGTCATTATTTGCAAGTATGATATTTATGAAGAGCGGGGTTATAACTGGTATTGCTTCTGATGCTGGATTTCATTTTTCACGTGTTGAACAAATATATGATAATTTAAAAAATGGTAGTTTCTTTATTTTTATTTTATCCAACCTTGTTTTTATATCCATGGGCTTTTCTGCGCTTTTTTTTAAATCCAGTTACTTCTTTTTATTGTTGGAATGGAATAATGACTTTTGCTTGTTTAATGATTAGCTATTTTTCGATGAAAAGTTTTTCTAAAGAAACGAGTCGTAGTGCTTTTTTTGCTTTGTTGTATACGTTTGGATTGTACAGAATACGTCTAGGTTATGCAACTTTGGTATTGGGAGAATTTACTGCTACCACATTTTTACCGTTAGCTTTTGTAGGTTTTTATCATGTATTTTGGGGAGATTCAAAAAAATGGTATGATCTGGCAATGGGAGTTGCCTTAATTGCTTATAGTCACTTTTTAAGTCTTTATTTGACCGTTTTTATATTTGCTATAATTCTTATTTGTAATATTTTAATAAAAAATAATTTATCTAAAGAACGTGTAATTTCTCTTGCTAAAAGCGTATTTGTAGCCATACTATTGATGGCTTATGTTCTAGTTCCATTTTTAACAGATTATTTAGGTAAGAATTTGAAAGTTCCAGCTAGAAGTGCCTCATTTGTTAACACTTTTAATGATTTGATTAGTTCTTCATTGACCAGTAATCCATTTATGGCCTACAATATTGGCTTTTTTTGATTTTAGGTGTTTTGATCGGTTGGTATTTTGTTAAAAAAACACAGTTGAATTAAGCATCTATATTGTTGGTGTTTTGCTTTTATTAATGAGTACTAGTTTTTTCCCATGGGAAAGTGTAAAAGAAACGTTTTTGGGGAACATACAATTTCCATATCGTTTGCATAGTTATGCTTCTTTGATGATTGCAGCAACTACTTCATTTATATTACAGCAAATCGTAAAAGGAAAGGATAAACGTACAAGATTTTTAATGTATGTTGGTTTTCTTATTATATGCGGTATAAATTATGTAGGGGTTATACAAACAATCAATAACAAAGAAAGAATCAATTCTGCTCAGTATCTCAGGCCTAATAAAAATGGAAATGTTCAACCCCTACAGCCAAGTAATTTGTATAAAGTGGATAAAAATAATTTTCATAATATTTTTCAATACAGCGTTACTTTTGGTGAAAGCGATTATTACCCTAAAAAAGCCGTAAATAGGTACGGGGTGCCAGAGTATGTCGGAAAAGAGGGAAGAATTTGGCAAAAAATGGCATTAATTAATAATAAAAGAAAAAGTGTACAGCCAATAGGAACACCTAATAACTTAACTTATTTTATAAAAAATAATCAGGTTGCGACCATAGATTTACCTGTAGTTGCCTATTCTAAGACTTATGTTTATATAAATGGGCGTCGGTCTAACTATTCTTTCAGTAAACGTGGCACCGTGAGTGTTCGAGTTAATTCAGGCAACTAAAGGTTGAAAGTTAAAGAATACTTGT
>NZ_AZFI01000268.1 GCF_001435755.1 Ligilactobacillus acidipiscis DSM 15836
CCTTAAGGGAAAAGTATGAATAATTCAGGGATTATATTCACGGATCGTAATATGATTATTTCCTAAAAGTTATCTTTTCCAAAAAATCCAGTTTTATCCACTTCTGTAATTGGCCGAATGACCTTACATGGATTACCTGCTGCGATAACATTGCTAGGGATATCATGCGTCACAACACTACCAGCACCAATAATCACATCACTTCCAATGGTTACACCAGGCAGCACAGAAACGTTAGCGGCCAACCAGCAACGACTTCCAATAGTAATTGGTTTAGCCACACACCCGCCAATTTCACGTTCTTTAGCGTCAAACAAGTGATTCGCTGTATACAACCCCACTTTTGGCCCAAATAGTACTCGATCACCAATACTTACTTTTGCTCCGTCTAGTATCACGCAATCATAATTAGCATAAAAATATTCTCCAACATGAATGTTACGCCCGAACTCACAACGGAAATTTGGTCTAACTTCAGGCGAAGTACCTGCACTACCAAAAAGTTTTCTGATTAAATGTTCCTTCTTTTCAGTATTTTCTTCCCGATTAATTTTGTTCGTTATTGTTGTTGATCTATGGCGTTCTTCAACTAGTTTAGGATCAAGATCAGTATAAGGTTTTCCGGTAGCTATATATTGAAATTTTTGTTCTAAAATCATGTATTTTCTCCTTTTTTGTTAAATTTTACAAACAAGAATCTCTCACTAGTCTTAGTTCTTTACTACATCAGTATGACTAATTGGATTAACATGCTAGTTAAACATATAAAAATATTTTCTTTTAACAACAAATGGTATGACCGTATGGCCGCATCTAGAACATGACTAATTAGTTGAAAGAAACAAATATTAAGACATATAAAACTAAAAACGGTTTAAAAATTCAAGAAAAATCAGTGAACGGGAACAAAGTTATTGAAGAGTGATAATCTTGTTTTAAAAAATTTTGTGCAAAACGGTAACAAACAACTATTTAACGCTAATAACCAAAAATAGCTAGAAAAGCATTAAGTTAAACTGTTTCTAGCCATTTCATAAATTATCATAATTTTAATGCAAAACGAGAATGCAGCTAAACATGTTTATATTAAATAAGCTTTACTTTCAAATGGGCGGAGTTCGTTTTGCTTATCATCAGAATAATTGCTGACAAGTAACTTCCGAGCATTTTCTTGTCCGTAATTTCTAGAAATAGCTTCGCTCGTAAAGTTACTTATTACCAGTAATTCTTCTCCCTGATAATGTCGTTTGTAAGCAAATGCTTTTTGATCTTCTGGATCAAGTAAAACATAATCTCCTTTTTGTATAATATCATATTTATGTCGCAATTCGATTAACTTCTTATAGTAGTACAGCACTGAATCCGGGTCCGCTAAAGATTCTTCAACATTAATTTCCTTATAATTAGCATTCAAGTCAAACCACGGCTCCCCATTAGAAAAACCAGCATTTCGTTTGTTATTCCATTGCATCGGGGTGCGGGAATTGTCACGTGACCGATCAGCCAAATAACTTAACATCTTTTGTGAACTTACTAGATTTTGCTCTTCAACGCATTCATGGTAAGCGTTAATTGAATCGAGATCTTCATATTGTTTCAAACTCGTAAAATGTGCATTTGTCATTCCAA
>NZ_AZFI01000269.1 GCF_001435755.1 Ligilactobacillus acidipiscis DSM 15836
CAACTGAAAAAGAACTAGAGCCTTATTTACCATGGAATTAAACTTAAATAGTGCCAAAGATCCCTGATATGAAGCAATGCTTGCCTTCGCGTCAGGGATCTCTATTTGTCAAACCAAATTTGAATGGTTTTGACTAGCCGTCCAGTTGAACACTGTTTACCTAAAAATTGTACACCTGTTTTTTCTTTATCAGGACTAGTTTTTGTTCTAGTCCAAAAATAATAATGTCTAGAATTGTCTTAGATGTTATTTGACTTCTAATTCAGTTTTCAACTCTTTTTGTGCAGAATTCAAAGTACTGTCGGAAACTACTTCATAAGAAACGCCATCAATCATCTGACCTTGACCTTGTAGCTGCTTTTGTGAAATGTTAGTAGCACCTTTATACTTAAAATATATTTCTTTCATTTGGTTAAATGAGATATCAGTTTTCATATTTGAGGAAATGGCACTTAAAATAGATTTATATTTTGTGATACTTCTAACTGAAGCAATTTTTTTAACTAGGGCAGTTACAACTTTACGTTGACGAAGTTGACGTCCGTAGTCACCTCGTGGGTCTTCATGACGCATTCGTGAAAATGCTAAAATATTATTCTGGTCAATTGTAACTTTACCTTTTGCAAAATGATTTCCTGATTGAGTGAATTCCAGGTCATTTTCTACTTCAACTGATCCAATTGCAGCTGATAACTGTTGAAGGCCCTTCATATTCACTTCAATGTAGTGATCTAGCGGAATACCTAGATAACTTTGTAAAGTATTTAAAGAACCAGTTAGTCCGCCATAAGAATAGGCTGCATTAATTTTGCTGTTTCCTGAATGGCCTGGAATGTTGACTAATGTGTCTCGAGGGATACTTAATAAGGTCGTCTTTTTGGATGTTACGGTTGCAACCATGATTGTATCAGAACGTCCATTTTTTTCTGTCCTTCCTAAATCGCCTGTGTCAGTCCCCAATAAAAGTACAGAAAATGGCTGACCTTTTTTCAAGCTTACTTCGTTATTGCGTCCAGTTTTATGTTTGACTGGAGTATATGTAGACTCTACTGAATGTTTTGCGTCAAAATAAAATTTAGCTAAAACAGCACCGTTGATCAACAATAAAGCTAATACGATTCCTAAAACCCATTTCCAAACACGATTTTTTCTATGATTGGAGTGATGTTGCCTGTGTTGGTAATTTTCATCTTTTTTTACCATTATAGATACACCTACTTTTTATATATAAACACTACCATAATTATTATAGCAAAAAAATATCGAGTTAGTTGCTTTTCTTATTATGTAAGTGATTAAATTTTGTTGGTTCACGAACTACGCTATACATGTGAACGTCTGGTTATTAATTTTTTTGAATCGATATTTTTTAAGCAAAAAGGTAAGGAAAACCACTTGACAATTATGCACTACACGCATAGTATAAAAGGGAACACTTGAGCTTATATAGTATAAAGCATTGTTTTCAAAAATTTTGGTGTCCTTACTTTGAACGTGCTGAACAAAATGCTTTTTTATTTTATGTCATTTTGTTATCGGTTACATTATTTGGAGTGCTTATCTAAGATTAAAATAATTTTGGGTCTAAACTTTTTAGTGTTGATGA